>NZ_JAWLCK010000016.1:0-34425 GCF_041687175.1 Lutispora sp. | reverse complement strand
ACATATTATTGATTTCTATCTGTTTGTTTTGCAAAGAAAAAGATAGGAGACTTTCCTCCTATCTCTGAACAATCAACTATCTTTCCATCTGCCTTACTGATCTGGCTTCAATATAACCTCTGTATCCTTGAGGTTCCAACTGGAATCTGGGAGCATCTTCATCTGCCCATTCAAATCCATACAGCTTGGGATCATAGTTTTTCATCACTTCCCAGATTTCATCTATGGCGTCTTCAAACTTGTCATCATCAAAGGGCTGACTTTGGAATACCATCATCTTGCAGGGCTTAAGCTCTATTACATCAAATCCTTCAGGTACAGGTCCGGCATAGTCTGCAGGAACCTCTACTCCCTGTGCATATGCTGATGTTCCCGGTTTAATTAAACTTTCTGGCAGCCACATGCCTATGGGTTCATACAGAGCTTCTTTTATTCCCGATAGTATATCCCAGACATCACAACCTACTTCTTCGCAGTACTCAAAATAATGTGTAGCCTTAATACCTCTTTTTAGTATAAGTTTTCTTGCAGGTCTGTCAACCACTTGAACGAACACAGTATTTGCATTGGAATCCTTAGCCATCCTATCCTCTCCTTTTTGCTTATTGAGGTAGTAATCACGGATCCGCTCCGGCATGAAAAGCTTAACAGGCGGCACTATCTTTTTATATCTATGAGGAGATATGCCAAATTGCCTGGAAAAGGCTCTGGTAAAGCCCTCATGAGAATCAAACACAAAATCAAAAGCTACATCGATTACCTTAGTATTCTTATCTCTAAGTTTTTCTGCTGCTTTGGATAGCCTTATTAATCTAATATATTCAAAAGGAGTTTTGCCCGTGAGCTCTTTGAAAATCCTGGAGCAATACCATGGCGAATAGCCTGAAGCCCGTGCCAGCATCTTGAGAGTAATCTTCTCGTTGAGATGCTCTTCAATATAATCCTGCATTCGCTGGACCCCATTAATCTTTTCCCAGCTTTCCATGATTTCACCTCCAAGAAAAGGATACATCATCTATCTACATCTTTCTTGATTTGCTTTGTCATGATGTTACCAAGCTAAAACTGTTCCATCCGTCCTATTCTCAGTGGCTCCTGCCAATACTCCATGTTCATCTCTGAATATTATCTCGCCTCTTCCATAGCCTGTATTGTCATCAGTTACCACAACTTCGTGACCCATATCTTCCAAGCCTTTTACTATTTCCTTAGGCATAGTATCTTCTATCTCCACCTTCTTGCCTTTAATCCATTGCCATCTTGGTGCATCTAAAGCTGCCTGGGGATTGAAGTTAAAGTCTACAAGATTCATAAGTACCTGGACATGGCCTTGAGGTTGCATAAAACCACCCATGACTCCCATAGGTCCTATTGGCTTTCTGTCTCTAGTGAGGAACCCGGGTATTATGGTGTGATAAGGTTTCTTTCCGGGCTCCAGGGCATTGTGATGGTTTGGATCAAAGGAGAAATTATGTCCTCGGTTATGCAAGGCTATCCCTGTCTCCGGCACTACCAGGCCTGAGCCGAATCCCATATAATTGCTTTGTATATAAGATACCATGTTTCCTTCCTCATCTGCCGTTGCCAAATATACGGTACCGCCGCTTTGCTCCCTTGAAGGGTATGGGGTTATGGCAGTTTTGCCTATTAGTTTCCTTTTCTCATCAGCCCAGGCATCAGAGAGCAAATCTTCAACCTTTACCTTCATCTTTCCCATATCTGTCACATATCTTTGGGCATCTTCAAAAGCCAGTTTGATTGCTTCAATCTGCTTGTGATATGTATCAACAGAATCTTTTTCTTTAAACTCAAAACCTTTTAATATGTTAAGAGCCATCAATGCTACTATTCCTTGACCATTAGGGGGTATTTCATTTAGTTCATAATCCCTGTACTTTGTATATATGGGTTCTACCCACTCAGCCTCATAATTCTCTAAATCTTCTTTTCGTATATATCCATCATATCGCTTTGAAAAGTCATCTATCCTTTCTGCTATTTCTCCTCTATAAAATGATTCTGCATTGGTCTCTGCTATTTCAATAAGAGTTCTTGCATGGTCAGGCAAAGTCACCATTTCTCCAATCTTTGGGGCTCTTCCCAAAGGTGCAAAGGTTTTGAACCAATACCCAAACTCATCGCCTCTCAAACATTCTCTATATCTGTCAAAAGCCTTTGCCCAATTCCTCCCCATAATAACAGAAACGGGATATCCTTCTTGGGCATAGTTTATAGCAGGTGCCAATACTTCCTTTAGAGGAAGCCTTCCAAAGCGCTTTGAAAGAGCCGCCCAGGCTGCAGGTGCTCCTGGCACATTTACCGGTACAAAACCATATCGGGGTATTTCAGTATACCCTTTCTTCTTGAGCTTATCTATGGATATGCCCATTGGAGCTGGTCCGCTGGAATTCAATCCATAGAGTTTATCTCCAATGGAAACGATAGCAAAAGCATCACCGCCAATGCCATTGGAAGTAGGCTCGCATACGGTGAGACAAGCCGCTACAGCTATTGCTGCATCGATGGCATTGCCTCCTTTTTTTAATATATCCATACCTGCTCCTGCAGCTAAGGGCTGAGATGTTGCTACCATCCCTTTCTTAGCATAGGCAGTATATCTTTTACAGCTATAAGGGCAATTAAGTGCATCAAATTTCATAATCTTTCGTCTCTCCTTACCTTTTCATTTATCTTTATTATACACTATCAAAATAATTGTTATAAAACCATTCCTCACCATCATTCTGATAAGCTTTTCTTCTCATCCTTTCTTTTGAAAATGCTATTTAGATCCAACTCTGCATTCAAGACACTTATCAGCATGAGCGCGGCACCTATATAGCCTCTTAAAGCAAGGGTTTCTTTTAAAAATATGTAAGATAGTATAGCGGAAAAAACCGGCTCCAATGATAGTATGAGCCCAGTATGGGTTGCACTTGTATATTGTTGAGCGGTGGATTGTACAATATAGCCTACAGCAGTACAGAATATGCTCAGCATTAATACAGAAAACCAGGAAATGGGTGTATTGGGAAGCTTCACACTTTCAGTAATCATGGAAATAATTATGCAAAAAAGTCCCGCAAAACCAAGCTGTAGAATGCCTAAAGCTATTGAATCCACTTCTTTTGTATATATGCCTATTACTATTACATGTACAGCACAAAAAAGTGCACATAATATACAAAGCAAATCTCCTACATTTATTCTGAATTGGGTATCAAGGGTCAGTAAAGCTATTCCTATAATTACTAAACATAGACTTAGTATAACCTTCTTTTCTATCTTCTGCTTTAAAAAGAAAAATGAAATAATAGGTATCAAAACCACAGAAAGACTTATCAAAAAACCTGCATTTGAAGCTGTAGTATACTGCAAGCCATAGGTCATGGATATAAACATACCCACCAATAGCATGCCAAGTATCAAAGAATATTTAATGGTCTTCTTGTCTGCTGATAAAACCTTCTTATGAAACACTGCCGCTGATAATATAAATGCTATGATAAACCGGATGGCAGTAAGGTTAAAGGGTTCTAAATTTCCAAGGCCTAATTTTGTAAGCATATAGGAAGCTCCCCAGAAAACCGTAATCATAAGGAGCATCAAATCTGCCTTGATCTGCTTGTTCATATTATCCCCTCCTCACAAATAAAAAAGCTACAAATATAAAAGCCATAGATACACACGTACCTATGGCTTAATCATTATATAAAACTAAAGTTTACATAATATAGTAATACTTAGCTATAGGTCGTGCAAATTTATCATAAGATATAACCAATAATTTTTTCATATTGACGACCTCCTGCTTAAGTATTTCCATATATTATTATATTACTCTCAGTTTGGAAATACAATATTAATTGCGTAATGAGTCCAGAAAAGCTGTCACATCTGAAATAACATTATCTGCTGATTGGCTCCTCAATATCTGGTGACCTCCATTAGAATAATATTTGATTTCCTTATGCTCTGAAGATAAATGCTCAGATAAATAGTCAACACTTCTTATTCTCACAGTATCATCATCCTTGGCTTGGGTAATCAGTGCATTGCATTTCACCTTGCATAATAACGGTTTGGTCTGATTAAGGAGCAGCAAAAAATTATGCATGGCTGGAATCGGTGAGTTTTTTCTTGCCCTCATGTATCTTTGAAGATTATCAGCTTTTCTATTCTTTATATCTTCTAGCAGGTTTAGAAGTACTCTTTTCAAGTTCCAATAATATATGGGAGTATTTATTGTTACTAAAGCTTTAATATCATGCTTGCATGCAAGATTGACCCCAATAAGGCCACCCATAGAAAAACCGATGATTGCTATATCATTTGTCTTCTCTTTTAATCTCAATAGTTCTTCCTCTGCCGAGCTTATCCAATCCTCATATGTAGCCTTTTTCATATCCTGTCTATTTCCTGTATGTCCCTTCAATTGAGGGCATGATACTTCAAAACCCTTATTGACTAAATATTCAGCTAAGGGTTCAACTTCATATATATTTCCACCGAACCCATGAATTACAATACATCCGACTTTGCTATTCTCCATGTGTCCTCCCTTTTAGCCTAAGTATTCATCCTTCAAAATAGAAAAGTATTTGCAATCTACTAATTGGCCTTGACCATTTCTGCTGATCTTTCGCAATGTACCTTCATATTTTAGTCCACACTTCTCCATAACACGGCCAGAAGCGTCATTGCCTACATGATGGCGTGCTGTTATGCGTTCAAAACCGACTTCCTTAAATGCAAAGTCTATTACTGCATTTAAAGCTTCAGTGACTATTCCCTTATTCCAAAAAGCTCTTCCTATACAATATCCTACTTCACAACCATCTATATTATTATCAATATTCATCAAACTGATGCTTCCAATTGCACTTCTCTTTTCTTTCAACTCTATTACCCAATGATAATATTCCAGGTTATCATAACTGCTTGTCCACATGCCAATAACTCTTTTTGTTACATCTAAACTACTATGGGTAGGCCAGGTAATAAATTTGGTCACCTCCGGGTCAGATGCCCAGTTGTTATACATATCCAAAGCATCTTCTTCAGTGAATCTTCTAAGTATAAGTCTTTTAGTTTCCAGCTTTTTTGTTCCCATATGATTTAACATATGCATTCACTACCCTTCTAAATATAGATTAAGTATTGCTTTAGACTATATAAATATAGTTTTATACAGGTAAATGGGAAATCAGCAAACCGCCTACTATCAAGCTTGTAATATTGGCTAAAATTGTGTATAGAACTGCTTTGCCTTTCTTATGCTCTTTCACCAATGATGCAAATGCTATGGTTTCAGTGATTAAAATAATAATCTCACCAAAAAGGAAACCGATCATCCAATATGAACCTAAATTAGGACCCGTCAAGAGAGCATTCAATCCTCCCTGGGTAATTAAGTTTATGATTAAAAAAGCAATCCAACTTGCCTTCTTCCGATAACCAAATAAAAGAAAAATGAAACCTTCAATAATCAATGTTAATACCACTCTCATGGACACCAGCAGAGGAATTCTTAAAGGTGATTGACCTGTTTTCAGGCTTTCCTTCTCCAAATCCAGTGTCAGCAGATTATTGTACATTTTAAAAGTTGATGCAGGTAAAAGACATTGAAAACTTTTATCACTGGACTGAACCATAAGGACAGCCCCTTCAAGATTTTTATTCCTTAGGGGACTCATGTGATAGAAGAAACGATAATATGCTTCCCACCCTTTTCTCTCTTTGCTTAATAAAATTGGTTCTGCCTCCTGATAATCCGAAAGGTGTATGGCTAATGACAAGTCATGAGGCGGGTTGGGTACTATAACAGTGAAGCCAGGTGGTTCTGCTGAATTAGCAAAAACTACTGCAGGATATACTATGCTTAACACTAAGACCAGTATAATAGCGGCTAAACGATAATTCAAACTCTTCACTTGCAGCCCTCCTTCGCAATAACGGATTAGGATACTCCAGCTATATACTTTTTATTATATCGCATAGTCTTATGTCTGCCCATAATTAAATCTAAAAGAGATTATTATGCTAGTTACCTGTAACCATAACTCCCCCAAATCATAATATGGAATTAGCGGATAAAAAGGGGGTTATTGAATGGTAGAATACTTATCCCAATTCAATCTTATATGGCTTGGAATAGCAGCAAGTACCTGTGCGGGTTTAGCTACAGGTATAGGATCATTACCTGTCTTCTTCACAAAAAACATCTCAAGAAAATTATTGGATGCTCTATTAGGAGCTGCTGCAGGAGTGATGCTGGCAGCCACATCCTTCAGTCTAATAGTTCCTGCCATTGAAAAAGGCGGTGGAGGAATACCTGGAGCCACCATAGCACTAATCGGAATTTTATGTGGAGGATTCTTCATTGACTTTGTTGATAAATTCTTCCCTGATACTAATTTGCTGACTAATGCAGTAAATGGGAAAGAGTTGAATGGAAACGGGTACAAGAGGAATTTCCTATTTAATTTAGATATGAGCCCTGCAATGCGCAAGATATGGCTTTTTGTTATCGCTATAACTATACACAATTTCCCTGAAGGCCTTGCAGTGGGTGTTGGCTTTGGCGACGGAGATATAGCCAATGGAATAAGCCTGGCAATAGGTATAGGGCTTCAAAACCTTCCTGAAGGTCTTGCAGTTGCTCTCCCGCTGCTTAGAGAAAAATACTCAAAATTCAGAGCATTTCTGGTAGCTTTGGCTACAGGATTAGTAGAGCCTATAGGAGGCCTTATAGGAGTAGGACTGGTACAAATAGCAAAACCTATTTTGCCTTTTGCTTTGGCTTTTGCTGCTGGTGCAATGCTTTTTGTTATCAGCAATGAAATCATACCGGAAACTCAAAATCATGAAGGAAGCTCGAAACTTGCAACTCATGCATTGCTTATAGGTTTTGTAGTGATGATGTTTTTGGATAATACATTAGGTTAACTATATAATATCTTAAGCTAAATAACCAAACACCAGGATGTAATGAGATAGGCTTCCCAGCATCACAAATATATGAAATATCTCATGAAAGCCGAAATATTTACTATTGCGAAGAGGCCATCTCAATCCATATATTATGGCTCCTATTGTATAAAATATCCCTCCTGCAGAAAGCAATACGAATCCGGTCAAGGGGATAGCCCTTATCAAAGGTACAATGGCTACAACTGCAAGCCAGCCCATTATCACATAGAAGGAAGTATAGATCCATCTGGGAGCATTGAACCATACCAGCTTCAGTACTATGCCTACACAAGCTAAAATCCATATACCGATAAGGAGCCCCAATCCCAACCTTCCTTTTAATCCTATCAGGCATACAGGAGTATAAGTTCCTGCTATTAATATGTAAATCATCATATGGTCTATTTTTCTTAGAATCTTAATACCCTTCTCCGATATTGAAAGCAAATGATATAGTGAACTTGCTGTGTATAACAGTACAAGGCTTAAACCAAACACGGATACTGAAACAATATATGAAGCCGTTCCTTTATTTACAGCAGATATCACCAGAATGACCATTCCAATGGCTGACACTATTGCTCCCACGAGATGAGTCAATCCACTTACGGGCTCTCTTAGCTTTTTCAACATTTATTTCATCCCCTCATTTCATTTATATTAATCTTTCATCTAGTTTTAAATACTACATATTATGTTTATGATAACTGTTTTATGCTAAATATTCAATATGCAAAAAAATATATTATAATTTTTCTATTTGTAGTATTATATTGTTGATAAGCCTTCATATAGTAAAGTAAATCTCCTGCTGAATGATTGCTTAGTCCATACTGGACTTGTCAGCCCTTGTATGCTGTATATCAGGTAGTTCAGTATTTAATGCTTAGGGTGGAGATGATAATACAAATGGATAGGGAAACATTATTGAAAATAGTTGAAAAATTATCATCATGCAAGGATATTCAGCTCAGTGATATACCTTGTATCGATTTATATGTAGACCAGGTAACAACATTATTCGATGATAAGCTTGGGGATACCAAGAGGGAACCATCAGAAAAGGTTCTTACAAAAACAATGATCAATAACTATACAAAATCCAGAATTATAATGCCTCCGAAGAATAAAAAATATAATAAGAATCATATGATTCTTTTGTCTTTGATTTATAATCTGAAACAGATATTATCTATCAATGATATAAAACTCCTTTTTGATCCCCTTTTCAATAGAACCAATAGTTCCAAAGGAGTTCTTAAGGAGGATTTAGATGAGTTATATAATGCCTATCTTACAATAAAAGAAGGTGATATGGAAAGCATCAGCAGCTATTTCAATGATGTATTTGATCATGTCTTATCTATTTCCTCTGAAACAGTTAAAGATACCAATAATGATAAACAAACTTTAATTCTTCTTGTTCTTGCACTTGCTGCTCAGGCAGCTTTCAATAAAAGGCTTGCAGAAAGCATAATCGATGAGTATTTCAAAGTTGAGAAATAATCAATATATATATGACAGAAGGCGGTTTTATAGATGTTAATATATTTTATCATTTCATTGTTTTATCTGGAGACAATACTAAGAGCCTCCCTTGGAGAAGAATTCTTTTCCTCGGGTTTTTTGATCTCATTAGTGTTTTCTGTACCCTTTGCATTTGTGTCATATATAATATGTACCGGTTTCAACAAAAGTGTAAACTATATTGTGACTATAGTACTTATGGGATTATGGGGATTCATATTTGCCTCTCAAATACTATATCACAAGTTGTTTAAAACATTTTATACCTTATTTTCAGCAGGTAATGCAGGTCAGATCCTGGAATTCTGGAAGGATATACTTGTCTTAATGGCTGAAAACATCCTATGGATACTATTGGCTTTTGTTCCATGCATATCGATGATCTGGCTGAAAAGGTTTTTGGCTTTCGCCAGTATAAGCATGAAGACCAGAGCCATTCTAATATGCAGCGCTATTGTACTTCATATAATCGGGGTTGCTTTCATATGTACAGGTGAAAGAACTCAATACTCAGCCTATGACTTATATTTCAACAATGACCATCCTGTCATGTCTGTAAAAAAGTTGGGATTGATTACCTACATGAGATTGGATATGCAAAGGCTCATATTTGGTTGGTCTCCCACATTGTCAGAACCAGAAGAAATCACAATTGAACCTCCTGTAGATATAATTGAAAAGCCTGAGCCAATAATTAAAGAAATCCAATACAACACCTTGGATATAGATTTTGTGGAGCTTATTTCTAATGAAAAAAATGAAACAATAAAAAACATGCACTATTATTTTATGAATGTAAAGCCTACAGAAAAAAATGATTACACTGGAAGGTTCAAGGGATATAATCTTATCCTTATTACAGCAGAATCCTTTTCTCCCTATGCGGTACATAAGGATGTGACTCCTACTCTATACAAAATGGTTCATGAAGGTTACAACTTTACCGATTTTTATACCCCCATATGGGGCGTAAGCACTTCCGATGGGGAATATGTGGCATGCACAGGTTTGATACCCAAAAGAGGTGTTTGGAGTTTCTATATATCAGGTAAAAAGTCCATGCCTTATGTCTTGGGCAATCAATTAAAGAGTTTAGGGTATGAAACAAGAGCATACCACAATAATACATATACATATTATAAAAGGAACATATCCCATCCCAATATGGGATATGAATACAAAGGTGTTGGAAATGGTCTTGATATAAAGAAATCATGGCCTGCATCTGACCTTGAGATGATGGAACGAACCATACCCGAGTACATAGACAAGGAGCCATTCCATACATACTACATGACTGTCAGTGGACATATGAGATATAGCTTTACCGGTAATACCATAGCAGCGAAGAATAGGAAATTGGTTGAGGATCTGCCCTATTCAGATGCCTGCAAAGCTTATATAGCTTGCCAGATAGAACTGGATAGAGCTTTGGAATATTTGCTTAATAAGCTGGAGGAAGCAGGTATAGCAGACAGAACCCTGATAGCCTTAAGTTCTGACCATTATCCCTATGGTCTTGAGTTGGAAGAAATAGACGAGCTTGCTGGCTATAGGGTAGATAGAGATTTTGAGTTGTACAAGAATCATTTCATACTCTACACAAAGGGAATGGAGCCTGTTACAATTGACAAACCTTGTTCCAGCCTGGACATACTCCCTACCATTTCCAATTTGATGGGATTGGACTACGATTCCAGACTGTTTATGGGCAGGGATATATTTTCTGATGCTGAGCCCCTGGTCATATTTGAAAATAAGAGCTTTATCACTGATAAAGGTCGCTACAACTCTGTAAAAGGAGTGTTTACACCTAATCCAGGTGTAGAGGTTGATGAAGATTATATAAATTCTATTAAGGATATAGTAGATAGTAAATTTTATTATTCTGCCAAAATACTTGAAACCGACTACTATAAATATGTGTCCAAATAAGTGATAGAGTATTTTCAAGAGGTGTTGATGTGAAAATAGGGGTTTTAAAGAAGATATGTTATATTCTATTATATGCGATAATAATATTTGCCTCTTTTTATGCCAGGCGTTATGTCAGTGCTTATAATGACCTTAAAGACAGAATGTACTATGATTTTGAGGATTTTGGAAAGGAATTGGAAAATCTCAATGATAATATATCCCAGATATTGCTTCTAGATTATACTTTTAATAGGGATAAGGAATTAATAAATAAACATATCGTTGCCAATTTGTTCAGATCAAATCTTGATGCATCTGATTATGGCGATGGCAAAGCCATATATGATTTTGATAGTATTTACCGCCAGGTGGATGATGTCATAAAAAGCATAATATCAGATAACATGATAGATATATCAGAGCAAAAATATCTAGAGACTCTCTATGACTATAATGCTGAATTGATTAAGGAGTATAAAAACATTATAGGTGATCTTTATGATGATTGGAATTTCAGTAAATCAAGGATAATCAGAAGAAATATAATTAAAATATATAGCAGCTATTGTCAGAAGGCTGATGATCTTCTCAATAATGAGAAATATGTGTTCCTGAAAAACTACAGAGGGAGTTTCAAAGATGCTGATTTTGAAAAGGCAAAGCATTATTGTGAACAGGCATTTTCAAAGCTCATAGAGCCTAAGACTCTGGAACAGGATGATAATCCTGAGCAATATACAGATATATATAGATTCAGGGCTAGTGTTGAACCCAGATATGAGAACAAAACCACCGTTGCCGATGATACAGTAGATTATGAAATCGTCTATGATAAGACTACAGACAAAATTACTGTTCGTGCTACAAAGTATTGGGTGCCCTCTAACAGATATTCAGAGAATGAGCTGGATAGCAGAGCTGACACAATAATATCAAGATTTAATGATAGTGTATTTCTATATGATAAACAAGTAAAATACGATGATGAAGGAAAACTGGATTACATAGCTTATTCATATATTAGCAAGAAGGATGACATATACGATGAAATGGAGAGAATGGCTCTTGTTATTGAATCTCATGGCTTAATAAGCAAGTTTGAAACTGTTTGTCCCGATAATAAAGAAATTGGAATTCCTGATATTAGCAAAGAAGATATTTTAGATAAGCTTAATGATAAATGCCAAGTAAAAGAAATAATTTTGATAAGAAATCTGACAGGACAATTAGAATACGAAGCGCATGTGGAGTATAAAGGTACATTATATTCTATAGTTTTCGATGGTGATAATGGGGATCTTAAGTATTTCGGAAGAGAAATGAGGAATTATAATAAATATTAAGGTAGAATTATACTTTCCTAGTGGGTTAAAATAAACCGGTATTTTTCATACCGGTTTATTTTACCAACTCTTGAGGTTGTTTTATTGCCCTTATTTTTGTTATTCTCTTATCTTCCACTTCTTCAATTCTGAAATGTATATCTTCAAATTGAACTTCATCCCCTACCTCAGGGATTTTACCTGATAAACTTAATATCATACCACTAATGGTATCAAACTCCAGTTCATCTTCAGGCAGTTCTATATCCATTATGTCGTTTACTTCATCTATGCTAAGCATACCGTTTATAAGGTATGTATTATCATCCACCTGTTCAAATTCCAATATCTCGTCATCATATTCATCAAAAATATTTCCTACAATCTCTTCAAGAAGATCTTCAATGGTTATAAGTCCTGCAGTACCACCATATTCATCGATTACGATTGCAATATGGGTTTTGGATTTCTGCATTTCTTTGAAAAGCTCATCAATCTTCTTATATTCCGGTACGAAGTATGCAGGTCTGATGATATCTTTTAAAGAAACTTCAAATTCCTTTCCGTATTTCATCATACTGAATAAGTCTTTAACATATAAGAGCCCTATTATATTATCTATTGTTTCTTCATATACAGGTATTCTAGAAAAATGTTCTTCCACAATTACATCGAGAATTTCATCTAATGTAGCATTTATATTTATGGCTGCAATATCTGTTCTGGGTGTCATCACTTCCTTAACGACTGTATCATCAAATTCAAAGATACTATTTATCATTTCTGTCTCAGTTTCTCTAATAATGCCTCTCTCTTCCCCAGCATTTATCATTAGTCTGATTTCTTCTTTGGTGATCTCATCCTCATGGCTTTTTGCGGTTCCACCTAATAGTTTCACTATCAGATTTGTAGAACCTGTCAAAAGCTTAACTATGGGAAATGCAATTTTGGAGAAAAACAATATAGGCCTGGCAACAAAAAGAGCAATCTTATCCGACCACTCCAGTGCCAATCTCTTTGGCACCAGTTCTCCAAGAACTAAAGTTACATATGATATTACGAGGGTTATTAACAGAAATGCAATAGTATTTGCATATGCAGCTAATATTGGTATGTTTAATCTTTGAAAAACATAACTTAGATATGGTGCGAGAGTTTGAGCCCCCAAACCACTGGCAAAGAAACCGGCAAATGTAACTCCTACTTGAATAGTGGCAAGTAGTTTGCTAGGTTCTTCTATGAATTTGTCTACAATTTTGGCTGATTTGTTACCATCCTCAATTAGAGGCCTTAGCTTTGATTGTCTTATAGATACTATTGCCATTTCAGAAGCGGCAAAAAAAGCATTAACGCCAACCAGTAATAAAATAACAAAAATTTGCGACCACAGGTCTACATCCATTAAAAAAATTCCCCCTAATAAAGTATTTTTCTATATTATACTATTTTTTCATGTGTATGCCAAGCAAGTATTAATCTTGATTTATTATTGTATATTTTATTATTGCCTTTTTAGATTTAATTTTATCTAGAGCAATTCACTTTTTCTTATATTATTAGCGTAATTTAAATAAAATTTAGACAAGAACCCTTATCTAAAAGATAATAGATCTTGTCTTAAGCCTGATATGAATATGAATATTAATAATCCAAAAAAGATTCTATCACATTTGCCTTCTATCAATAAAATTATTAATAAGCCTATTAGGAATAAATCCTCAAATGTAAAATTTGATGACACAAAATTAATAACTTTCATCAAGTCCAATGTTATCTACCCGCCTTAAAACCCAATTTCTCCATTATGCAGATAATGTTCATTGCCTTTACGCAATCATCCAAGGCCTTTTGTCTCTTCTCTGATACAAATGGTTTAATTGAGTTCAGTAGAACTATTCTTCTATCATTCTTATTGCCTTCGAAAAATTTTTCCATAATATTATTTAAAAGGGCTTCATCGAACAGGCCAGCCAAAGGGTTCTGATAATTTACATTCTCCGCCCTTTCTTCATAATTATCTCCTATGTCATTTTTTTTTTGCTGACTCATACCTTTTATGAGCATTCCCATTAATTCTTCTTTTAAGCCATCAAAATCATTGGTCTTAAGCATATTGCTCAATCTCTGACCTTCAGGACTGTTTTGCTTATCTAAATATTGAACAAGTTCATCTTTTAAGCCTTCAATGTCTCCCCTGTTTATCTTATCCTTAACTTCCTGACTTATATTCAGGTTAGGATTATTGTTTATATGGTCCATCACTAATTTTTTCATTTGATCTTGGTTTATATTATCAAGATTGACTCCGGGCATTTGCTGGGAAATCTTTTTTTTCATCTCCTCAATATCATCTTTATTATACCTGTTATTATTTCTTCCATATACCATGCAACTACCTCCAACATGTCTTATTTTTAATATACGAGCCGTCTTCGCTCCCTTTTACCTCTTGTATTTCTATATATAATATCTTTATTGCATTTCAAGTCTTCTTCACAAGCTTTATTTTTAATGATAGGCTCAGAGCATTTTTGAGGCAATACAAATACCAGGACAAGCAATAGTACTACCCAAATCATATCATCATTAAGTAAATCATCTAAAAAGCCCATACCGAACCCTCCTCGGGATATATTCTATTCTCATTACATTCTATTCTCCCTATCTTTTTTGGTTACAGCTTTTCCTTGGAAGTTTTAAGCCCGGCTCAGGCCGGGCTTAGACTAAAAGAACCTTTTTCCAGAAAAAAATATGAAAAATAGTATGATCAATATCCATATACTGTTATTTCCCAGGAAGTTACCTCCGAAGCAACCGCAATTTCCGAAACCTCCACAGAAAAATAGTATAAGGAGTATTATCCAGATCCAGTTATTACAGAATAATCCTTCTGTAGGTTTACAGCAATCATGTGATGCTATGCCCATATAAGCACCTCCTCACGGGCTTATATCATCCATTTATTATATTGGAACGCCGAAGAAAGTTCTTCCAAAGCCTCCAAAAGCTATTACAGCCAATATTATGATAAAGAAGAAGTTGCTGTCTCTTCCAGATGTTATGCAGGATGCCAATAGTATGAATAGTACCAGCAATAGCAAGAATGAGAATTCACCTGGCTTGCAGAAATCTGTTATGCCAGCTACTTTATCACATCCACAGCTGCCTACACCTGCTACATTACTATAACCCATTTCTACACCTCCCTGTATTTTATTTAAGATATTATAACAGGACCCGGTTAAACCGGGCCTGTATCTAGAAGACTCCTTCACCGAAGAAAGTTCTTCCAAAGCCACCGAATGCAATAACGGCAAGTATGATTATAAAGAAGAAATTACTTTCTCTTCCCCAAGTTATACAAGATGCCAGAAGTATGAAGAGAAGGAGTAAAAGCAAGAAGGAATTTTCACCAAATGCACCTAGTACATTGTCAAATTTGCCAGACATAATAGCACCTCCTTCCTCAGCACGGTCTATGATCTCATTAAAATGTTATAGGTTAAAATCCAAAGGTTCTTCCAAATCCACCAAAAGCTATTACAGCTAAGATGATGATGAAGAAGAAGTTGTTCTCCCTTCCTTTAGTTACACATGATGCTAATAATATGAAAAGAAGTAATAAAAGTAAGAAGGAATTACTTTCTGGACAGCATTTTCTATCCTCTACTCCTAATACAGGGCCACAGCCGCATCCACAGTTGCCTACACCTGCTACATTACCAAAACCCATAGTTGCACCTCCTTCCAATCTGCATATATTTAGATAAGGAATCTGAGTTTATCCTCAGCACCGAGGCCTAGGATGGCAAGGGCTATTATAAACAGTAAATTGCTATTCTTGGATCCACTAGCTATCAAGATAACCAGCAGCAATAATAGCAGAATTATATTATTCATCACTGACCTCCTTCCACCCTAAGGGTTGTTCTCTCTTCCCACTTCCATACTATGTACAGGTCCTTTTTTTGTTACAGCCTGACTCAACATTTTGTTGATTTTTCTAAGTCAAGCTGTGGTTGAATTTTTTTGTTTTATGTTTTATGATTTAAGAACAAAACGCTTTATAAGATATTAGTGGCAGTGTATTAATTGGAAAGGATGAATGGATATGTCGAAAATAGAATTTAAACCCGGTACCATGCTTTATCCGGTACCTGCTGTCATGGTCTCCTGTAGCGATACTAATGGGAACAACAATATAATAACCATAGCCTGGACAGGAATATTGTGCTCAAATCCGCCTATGGCATATATTTCTGTAAGACCGGAAAGGTATTCCTATGAAATGATAAAAACTACAAAAGAATTTGTAATAAATCTCCCAAATAAAAAGCTATGCAAAGCTTTGGATTTCTGTGGAGTTAAGTCAGGAAGAGATGTTAACAAGTTTGATTATCTTGGATTGACTCCCGAGAAATCAAACCATGTAAGTGTTCCCTCTATAGCTGAAGCTCCTGTGAATTTAGAATGTAATGTAAAGGATATTGTGCCTTTAGGCTCTCATGATATGTTTATTGCAGATATTGTAGGAGTTTCGGTGGAAGAAAAGCTAATGGACGAAAAACAAAAACTCCATCTTTCAAAAGCGGACCTCATATGCTATAGTCATGGAGAATACTGGTCGTTAAAGGAATCTTTAGGCTTTTTCGGTTATTCTATAAGAAAAAAGCAAAAAATAAAAAGGGAGAGAGAATGACTATTCTCTTTCCCCGAATTTATTGCCAATATAGCTGAATATGATTCTGGACTTCTCGCTTATTGAGCTTTTTGATACTTTATATTTATCAGCAAGCTGCTGCTGCGTTACATCCTTGCATGTGAATCTACAGTATGCAAATTCCAATGCTGCCGCCCAAATCTCTATTCTGCCTATCTTAGGTACATCTGGATAGGACGATTTTATAAAATCATACCAAATATCCTCTACAATATTGGTATATGGCGTTTTATAACAGTTTTTCATCATCTTCAGAGTAGTGTTTTTTACATCTTCCCATTCTTTCCTCCATTCGCCTTTAAGCAAATTATCAGGTTCAATGGATATGGCCTTTACTTCACCGTCTATAAGCACATGATATGGCTCTTTACACCCTATTTTATTTAAAAGAAATACGGATTCAATTTTTATACTTTTATCTACATCAGGCCTAAGTATATATTTTCTGATTACATCTTCCAATTCAATGATTTCTTCCTTTTTTATTTTATCAAATATCATCTTTCGAAGAACAAGTTTGTCAAAGCTTATAACAAAATAAATAATTTCTTTTATACTATTATCATTGATTATGAGTTCCTTTATTTCATCTTTTTCCAAAGATAAGAATTGGTATACTTTATCAATTCTTCTTCCCACTTCTTCCTTAGGAAGCTGGCAAATATAAGGCAGGTATCTGAAATCATCAATACCTTCCTTGGCTTTGACAGCTAAACCGTAATAATAATCTCCTAAATAGCTTTCTCCATCATATTTTTGAAGCTTTTTCCACAAATCCAATGCCTCATTGAATTTCTTACAGTTAAAGGCTGCAACAGCCATGAGATGAATGTACTGAGGATTTTTATCATCCATTCTGATAAGTCTTCTATAGGCATCATAGGCTTCTTTATACCTGTTGAGGCATCCTAACGTATCTGCAATTTTATAAGCATAATCCTCGCTATCAGGATAGAGTTTCTTAATGAGCCTTACCTGTCTTTCTACCAGGTTATTTATTCCAAGCTTATTATAAAATATGGCGAGGTTGCAGTTAGCATGTATATTATCTTTCTCGTATTCCAGCACATCTTTTGCAATGCTTATAGCTGTGCTTATATTTCCTACATAATAGTGGGTTAGAGACAGATTGTTCTTTGCAGGAATAGCATTAGGCAGCTTTGAAACCACTTCTTCCAAGTTCTTTAGTGCCTTTTCATATTCCCTTCTCTCCATGAATTTTATTGCTTCTTCTTCCATTTTATATATATGTTCCAACTCTTCATCATCCAGGTTGTTATTGGCCTCTATGATAAGATATAACATATCCACCAGATGTTCTGCTTCTTCCGCATACTCTCCATAGGGCACAAGCTTTAAATATTTCTCAAAATACTCCAATGCCTTTTTTATTTTCTGCATTTGAAGATAATTGCAACCTAATCCAAAATAGCACTCATCATAATCTGGATCCAGATTGTTTATTATATTCAAAAGCACACTGGTGGAATGCTCTATATGTCCAAGTTCTGCCAAAAGCCCTGCATAGTTAAACTGCATATAGCTGTCATCAGGCTTTATTTTTACTGCTTTTTCTATATATCTTAAAGCGGTTTTAAGCCTGCCACTTTGTATATGCTTGAAGCTCAGACCAAAATAAAAATCCGCTCCTCTTTCAAAAGATACTACTTTATTGTTCTTCATAATACACCACCTTAGTGCCTTGGGTCTATTAATAGAGAATATTAAACCCACCTGGCAATATTACTTTAAACAGATTTCTCTTCTCATTATTTATAAATCTGACCTTACCGTAGTCCACAAATGAATCTTTAATTCGTCTCAGTCCTGAACCTGTTTTCAAAAATCTTTTCTTCTCATCTAAAACAAGCAGTCTGTGATAAAGCCAACTATTCCTCCTGTATGGGTTGCTCTCCTTTAATAATGAGTGTACTTCATTCTTATTATAAAGGGCTCCAGGGTTGCTGATCTCTATATGATTTTTTGAAATGTATACCACCGTTTCTCTGCCATAGCTGAAATAATCTCTGTGAACTACAGAATTGGCAATAACCTCAGCTATTGCTGCCATAGGGTAATCCTGCTTCTTAATGAGATTTGCCATATAGTCCTCTACCTTATCCAGCATGGAAGTAATATCACCATAGAAATACTCACCTGTATTGTTCTTTCCATCTATGACCTTTATTCCTGTATGAGGCAGAAACTGTTGAGGTCTATAGCCAAATACAAGAAGTCCGCCTATGGTTGGATGATATGTCGCTCCATCATCTTCCCCTGATAATATACCTAAACCTTCCAAAAGAGGATATAGGCTCTCAAATCTATCATACTCGATCCTTAAGCCGGATTTTTCGAGATATTTCATAATAATGTTCTTATCAAGCTGATCTATACTTACATTGTTCAAGGATATTGTTTCATATTGTAAAAGTCCTGAATCCTGAAGCATACCGGCTATTTCTTCCCTGCGTGCTATGTCAGTAGTTGATCCTCTTCTCAGATAGAATGAACCATTATGAAGTATTTGATGAGGCTTTTGATTGCTTTTATAAATAGTCAGTACTCCAACTGTCTTATCATCATAGTTTACTAAATCAAACTTTACTGTTACTGGCGGATCACATCTCTGGCTTACTATCTGCTGGATTTGCTCTTCCTGATATTCTGGTACATTTATGCCAATGACCTTTTTTGTTTTGTCCTGGATACCAAAAATTATGTATCCTCTTCCGCCCTTTGAATTTGCAATAGCAGTTACATCCTTTGCCAATTCTTTCTTCTCCCAGTCAGTTTTTAAGGACAACCTTTCCTTAAAGTCTAGTTTGGTTGATTCATTTTTTGCCAGAAGAGCTGCAAGTCTTTGCTTGTTCATGTAATGCACCTCATTTTGCAAATTCTAATTTTAGTTTATCATATTTAGTACAAATAACATAGCTTTATATGTTATATCTTTATTTCAAAAAAATACAGCGATATTGCTACCGCTGTATCATATTTCATTATATAAGCGTTCTTAGTAATATTTGGATATCTAAATCTATACTGCTTTGTTGTTTCCCGTCAATGATTTTCTCAATATTCTCATATATAGATAACCAATTATCTCTTTCTGTTGAAAGTGGCGAATTTCTAGCCACCTTTTTATCATTTTCCTTAGAAAAAATAATATATAATTCACTTGCAAAATTCACAATATAACCCCTTTTCTTTTTCAATAATTCTCTGTCTTTTAACTATTAGTAGTTCACAAATTCCTAGTTCCCAAACTCCCTCTTGCATGCCATTTTAATCATTAATGTCATCCCCTCTCATTTTTTGCACACAAAAAGGCCATGGATATCCATGACCTTAATTGGATGCTATTATATTATAATAATTAAAGTCACAGACTATTTAGCCTGCGACTTAAATCCATAGTAATGCTATAATAATATTTTCTATAGATCCATTGATCCTTTCGCAGGCAGGAATATATAGTTGTATTGAGCAGCTATAATAAATAATCTTGTTTTAATCATTTTTCCTACCTCCTTCTTAATTAGTAAATTAATCATTTTTAACACATAATTACTATACCATGCAAAATATTCTTTAGCAATATATTTTATAAAAGTTAATTATTACAATTTGGTTACAAAACTTTCCTATCACCATTTTATATTATTCTTATATGCATATATGGCAGCTTTAGTCCTATCATTAACATTTATCTTTCTAAATATACTGGATACATGGTTTTTCACTGTCTTTTCACTTATGAAAAGCTTATCTGCTATATCCTTGTTATTCATACCATCTGCTATAAGGGATAAAACCTCATACTCTCTTCTTGTCAACTCATTTTCAGTATTATTTTTATATGACTTAGCACTACTAAATTCCCTCACAAGCTCTGCAGCAAGCTTTGGCTGTATATAAGATACCCCTGAATAAGCATCCCTTATGGCTTTTGATAAAGAAGATGAGTCCGAATCTTTAAGTACATATCCTAATGCACCTAGCTCTAGAGTTTCCATCAGGTATTCTCTTCCTTCATGTATGGTCAATACCACGGTTTTAACCTGAATATTCTCTTCTTTAATTTTTCTTAGTGTAGGTATGCCACCCATTATAGGCATATTAATATCCAGAAGAAGGACATCTGGATGAAGCTCCTTAATTTTTTCCAGTGTTTCAAAGCCATTGGCAGCTTGTCCTACCACTTCAAAGTCCTCTTCAAGTTCTAAGATCTGTTTGAGTCCCTCCCTCACAAGAGAATGGTCATCTGCAATAAGAATTTTTATCTTTTTCATCTTGTACCTCCCCATATAAATCAATAGGTATTGAAACTAATATTTTTGTCCCCTTACCCGGCGAAGAATTGATTTCAAATTTACCATTAAGAAGTGAAACCCTCTCCTCCATACTCATAAGCCCATACCCACTATTTTCATCACAATTTTTTATAGATTCTCTTCTAAAGCCCACTCCATTATCGCTTATTACAATGTTTATGGTTTTTTTTGTAATTTCAATCTTAACAAATGCTCTACTCGCTTTAGAGTGTTTTTTTATGTTATTTAATGATTCCTGAATTATTCTGAAAGAAGCTACTTCAATAATGGGCATTAATTTTACCTTATTGCCGAAAAATCTAAACTCAACATATACTTCAGATGTCTCATTATGTTGAGTTATAAGCCTTTCCACTGTAGGTATCAGTCCTAAATCATCTAGAGACATAGGTCTTAAATCGTATATTATCTTCCTTACATCCTTAAGACTGAAGCGCATTACTTCCCTCAGTACCTTTAATTCCTCCTTTGCTTTTTTTGTATCAATATCGATAAGCTTTTCACATAATTCAGTTTTTAGTACTAAGTTAGCTAGTATCTGGGCCGGACCGTCATGTATCTCTCTTGATAGTCTATATCTTTCTTCTTCTTGAGCTTGAATAACCTTTATACCAAGATATTGCTTCTCCTTAATATCTTCAAGTTGGCCATGGATATTTTTTAAGTCTCCGCTTAAATAACCCAAAACAACGCTCATCTGTGACATTAATTTTTCTGCCTTTTTAAGGGTATCCCTCGCAGCTTTTAATCTTAACTCCATCTCTGTACGGCGTTCTATCAGAATCTGTTCCTCATTCTTCTTAACCATCAACTGGAGCTGCAGCTCCTTAGCCTTTTCATATACTTCTTTAATATCCTCTTCACTAAACTCCTTGAAATTTTTATTGACTATCATAAGTCTATATCTGATATCTTTTTCAAGTTTTGTCAGCTTATCAACCTGATGTATTATTTCCTCTGTTCTTGCCTTGATTTTATGCAGCTCTTCTTCTATCTTCTTATACTGGTTTCTTGATTCTTCGACTATTTCATAGATCTGTTTCTGGCTATTTTCTATAGCCTTTAAAGTTTGCTGTATTATTTGTGTAAGCTTATCTATATGTATCATCTCCTTTTGAAGAGTCTTTCTCAATTGGCAAAATATATTATAATATATTATATTATACTATTTTTCTTATAGACTTGTAAGTATGTTGTAACAATATGTCGTTTTAACAGTAATTTATTCCCAAAAGATTGGTTCATAAGTACTAAACTTTTGGGAATAAAAATAGCAAAAAAACGGCTTCCGCCGCTTATTCAACAGGTTGTAGCCCTGTAATATACCAATCTTTATTATGTTTTTCCAATGTTATCTCATAGTCGCTTTCTATTATCTCCGTATCTTCATTTCCTTCCATAATCCATATAATTTTACCTTTGATAAAAGCATTATCTCCTTGTTTTTCTATGCTCTCCTCATAAAATTCCAGAGCGATTACTCTTTCCATACCAGTTGGGTTTTCTTTCAAATATGAGAAGGTCTCCAGGTCTTCTACCAATAGCTTCCCAGCAGCCACAGAAGTCATATCGTTATAAAAATCACTATATCCATAACCCTCAATTAAAATATTATTCCAGATCTCAGCTCTCCTTACTAGTAACTCCTCGCATAGGACATCTAAATCTGTAGGATCACTGAATACTATAAAGCTGGCCAGTAGCACCAATAATAACAAATACAATATACTTTTTTTCACCATCTCACCTCGTTGTAAACTTGATGAGATAATTATACACTGGTTGGTCTATAAATTTTGGCATTTTCTGCACCAAATCAGAAAGTTTTTGTCTACATAATTTTATAAATTGCTTATTTTATCGCTACCAAACAAAGCAATGCGGCAAAAGCCGCACTGCTTTAAGTCATGTTATAATTTTTATACTGCTTCAAGAGACTCTTTTTCCTTCTCATCAAAAAGCTTGTCCATATCAAGAAGTATCAAAATCCTTTCGCCCATCTTCCCAATTCCTGTAATATACTTTCTGTCTATTCCTGCAATAATATCAGGAGCATTTTCAATATCTTCCTCGCTTATTGTTCTTACTTCTGAGGCGTCATCTACTATAAAGCCCACCTGCTTAGAATCGATGTTCATAACTATTATTCTTGTTTCATCGTTGATTGATTCACCGGGAATGTTAAACCTTTTCTTCAAATTGACTATAGGTATGATTTGACTTCTAAGGTTTATTATACCCTCAATGAACTTAGGAGTATTGGGGACCTTCACAGGTTCTTTATAGGTTACTATCTCCTTAACTTGCATTATATTAACACCATACTCCTCATTTCCCAATTTAAAAACTACAAATTGAAGCTCAGCCATGTAATCTCCTCCATATTATTATTTAATATCTTAATGCTTATGACAGCCACAGTTGGGACCATGCTTATGGTCATGCTTCTGATCATGGTCATCCACTATTTCTATGGAATCCAATTGTGTCCTTACCTGATGCTTAATCCAGTCTATATATTTTCTTCTAAGCTTTTGTTGTTCTTCCTTTTCTTCATTGGTCAATTCTTGAGTTTTAGATTTTCTGGCGAGAAAATTAATTCTATCTATATCTTCTTTTGTAATCATGAAACCATCCTATCTCAATTTATTTAAATTCAACTATTCTAATTCTCCTAGTACCTCTTCAACAGCTTTCACGAATACTCCTGACTTAACCATTTTATCAAGTTTATCCATATCAACATACATTATTCTGTCATCTTCTACAGGAGGTACTTGTTTCCTTATTTCTTCGTATACATGCCTTGTGCCTTTTCCCAGTTCCACTTCACCTCTGAAGCTTATTGCCTGAGATGCGGCAAAGGCTTCTATGGCAAGTACCTTTTCCACATTGTCCAAAATAGCTCTTGCTTTTCTGGCTGCAGTAGTTCCCATGCTTACATGGTCTTCCTGATTGGCAGAGGATGGTATGGAGTCAACACTGGCCGGGTGAGCCAATACCTTATTCTCAGATACCATTGATGCAGCTGCATACTGAGTTATCATGAAACCTGAGTTTAATCCTCCCCTTTTTGTCAAAAATGCAGGCAAATCGTTAAGCTGTGGATTTACTAACCTTTCAATCCTTCTCTCTGATACATTTGCTAGTTCGGATACTGCTATTCCTAGAAAATCCATTGCCAAGGCTATAGGCTGACCATGGAAATTGCCTCCCGAGATGACCATGTCATCTTCTGAAAAGATTAGGGGATTGTCTGTAGCCGCATTTAGTTCTATGGATATTATATCCTTAACATAGTTTATGGCATCTCTGCTGGCACCATGTATCTGTGGTATACATCTCAAAGTATAGGCATCCTGAACCCTTAATTCTCCCTGTCGAGTTGTAAGGCTGCTTCCTTCAGTGATCCTAAGCACATTTCTTGCCGTAGACATCTGTCCTTTCTGCCCTCTTGCCTTATGAACCCTTTCATTGAAAGCATCGGTAATACCCTTTAGAGCTTCGAGAGTCATGGATGCAATTATGTCAGCAGTTTTCATCAAATTCATAGCATCATAAACCGCTAATGCTCCTATGGAAGTCATAACAGGTGTTCCGTTTATAAGTGCCAATCCTTCCTTAGAAGTAAGCTCAACGGTTTTTATGCCAGCCTTATCCATGGCTTCTTTACCTGTCAATCTTTCTCCCTTATAAATGGCTTCACCTTCACCAAGCATTACAAGAACCATGTTAGCTAGAGGTGCCAGATCTCCGCTGGCTCCTAAAGAACCTTTTTCCGGTATTATAGGATGAACTCCTTTGTTCAGCATTTCCAACAATGTATTAACAGTTTCAAGTCTTATGCCCGAATACCCCTTTGCCAATGCATTGGCTCGAAGGAGCATAACTCCTCTTACTGTTTCTTCAGGCAGGGGATTTCCCATGGAGCAGGAGTGGCTTACAATCAGATTTCTTTGAAGAGCTTTTGTATCTTCTCTGGATATATAGGTATCGCTGAATTTCCCGAAACCTGTTGTAATTCCGTAGACCACTGTTTCCTTTTCCACAAGATTGTCTACATATTCTCTGGATTTTTTAATCTTTGATACCGCTTCTGGTGATAACTCAACCAAGAAGCCCTCCCTTGCTACATTGACCACATCCTTTATGGTCAGGTGTTCTCCATCGATGCGCAAATGTCCCATCCGATTACATCTCCTTTGCCTTTAAATTTATATTTCTCCTTTTAGCTTTTTTATAGCTATTTGAGGTTTTCTTAAAAACCTTTTTATCCTTTGGCTTTATAAGGCACTTGCTTCCGTATCCTATTAAGTCCGTCCTATCTGCAATGCTAAGAGCCTTATATACGAGATCATAATTCTTAGGATTTCGATATTGTATCAATGCCTTTTGCATAGCCTTCTCCGCTGGATTTTTTGGAACATAAACCTTCTCCATAGTCCTCGGATTAAGCTCTGTATAATACATTGTTGTGGATAAGCTGCCTGGAGTTGGATAAAAATCTTGTATCTGCTCCGGATTATATCCCATATCCCTTACATATTCCGCCAATTCTATGGCAGCCTGCAAATCAGATCCAGGATGAGCTGACATAAGGTATGGTACAAGATACTGGTCTTTCCCAATTTTTCTATTTGTTTCGAAATATTTCTCCTTAAATCTATCATACACTTTTTTGCTTGGTTTTCCCATAAGTTTTAAAACTTTTTCTGATACATGCTCAGGAGCTACTTTTAATTGACCGCTAACATGATACTTGCATAATTCATTCAAGAACTCATTGTTTTTATCATAAATTACATAATCATATCTTATTCCAGATCTTATAAATACTTTCTTTACTTTTGGCAGATGTCTTAGCTTCCTAAGGAGCTCAACATAGTCTCTATGATCTACTATGAGATTTTTGCATGGGACTGGAAACATGCATTGTCTATCTCTGCATACTCCATACTTTTCCTGCTTTTTGCAAGCAGCATGTCTAAAATTAGCAGTAGGGCCTCCCACATCATGTATATATCCTTTAAATTCAGGATCCTCTATCATCAGTTTTGCTTCTTCCAAAACAGATTCATGGCTTCTGCTTTGTATCACCCTACCCTGGTGAAAATTCAGGGCGCAAAAGGAACATCCTCCATAACAACCTCTATGAGATGTTATGCTGAATTTAATCTCCTGCAATGCAGGTATTCCTCCCTGAACCTTATATATGGGATGATAATCTCTAGCGTAAGGCAGTGCGTACACATCATCCAGTTCATATTGATCCAAAGGCTTGGCAGGAGGGTTTTGCACCAGGTATCTGTCTCCGTGGGGCTGTATCACCACTCTTCCTGTTTGATAATCTTGTTCCCTTGATTGAGCCAGAAAGGCTTTGGCATATTTCTTTTTATTCTCAGCAACTTCTTCATGGCTTTGGATGAAGACTGAATCTCTCAACCCTTCCACGGAACTTGTCACATAAGCTGTACCATCTATATAGTTCACATACTTTATATCTATACCGCTGGATAAAGCCTCAGCAATCTCTCTCATAGGTCTTTCTCCCATGCCATATATCAGCAGATCTGCTCTTGAATCCAGAAGTATTGAACGCCTGACCTCATCATCCCAATAGTCATAATGAGCAAACCTTCTCAGACTTGCTTCTACTCCTCCTATTATTATAGGAACATCCTTATAGGCTTCTCTAAGCTTGTTACAGTACACTATTACAGCTCTATCAGGTCTAGTACCGTATCTGCCCCCTGGTGAGTATAAGTCTGTTCTCCTTCGCTTTTTTGAAGAAGTATAATGGTTGACCATGGAGTCCATATTCCCAGAAGAAACAAGGAATGCATATTTAGGTTTTCCCAGAATCATGAAGCTTTCCTTTTGTCTCCAATCCGGTTGAGGTATTATGCCTACTTTATACCCCATATGATCCAGAAGCCTTGTTATAATTGCATGACCAAAGCTGGGGTGATCCACATAAGCATCACCGCTTATATATATAAAATCAAATTGTTCAATGCCTCTCTCCCTCATATCCTCTCCTGATATGGGAAGAAAAGCTGAAGTATCAACATTTCTCAACAATTTCACCTTTCCTGTTTACCTATTTGCCCAATGGCTACTCGCCTCTAGTATCAGGTATTCCTTTGGGATCGTAGATTCTTCGCTGACGCTCAGAATGACATGCTACCTAACGGCCCCCCATTAGCCCATTTGCCCATTGCCCCATTTGCCCATTGGCCCATTTGCCCATTGGGCCTATTTCCCTATTAACCTGAAGGTAGATATGGGAGTATATACTCTTTTGCCTTGAATTTGTTCGCTCTTTATCAACGAAACCTCGCTGACATCAATATTAGGTATCCTGCTCAAGTCAACAATTTTCCTTAATTCTTCAAAGCTGGTTCTGAGCAGTAGATCCTGAGCAATGGTTATATGAGGCGTATAAGGTCTTTTTTCTTTGTCAAAGCCCCATGCTCCTAGCCCGGCTTCAATATTTCTATATAAAGCATTCAAGGAATCCAACTCGCCCCCAAGTCCTAACCAAAGTGTTCTGATGGTGCCTTTTCCGCCAAAAAAACCTAATTTTTCAACTATTAAACTAAATCTCCCTACTCCCTGGGCGGATTTTTCCAGAACTTCATTTATTATATTTACCTGGTTTTCAGAAATATCCCCAAGAAATTTAAGGGTTAAATGAAAATTTCCCATATACTTGAATCTGCCCTTGTGGGAGTTTTCTCTTACAATAGATTGAATAGCTTTTATTTCATTTTTCACCTTTATATCAAAATCAATCCCTATAAATGTCCTCATACAGGTACCAACCTTTGTTCATATTTTACCTTATGGAAAGATAATAGGATATAAAAAATATTCCTATTCCCAATAAAAAGAGTAGGTATCCCCAAGGAAACTTCTTGCTGGTTTCTGGTTCCACATCTTCATATATGGGGGTCTTCATAACCTTTCTTTTAAAAATTGTGAAGGAGGCTACTATCATAATCCCTCCTATAAGAGCCATAACAAGTCCTATCCAGAACAAAATATCTATGAAAATCGATGTAATCATGCAAAACCTACCCCTTGTTATTATAATAAATAAAAATAAAGCATGTTAAAGGTATCTACCTTATACATACTTTATTTTAATACATTTCTTCCATTATTACTACTTTTGAATATTAATTATCTCATTGTATACATCTTGAGGTGTCATTCCGGATGCATCTATGACCTTTGCCTTGCCTACCACATCCTGAATTCCCATAATATTTATATCAGTACCGGAAACAACCACAGCATCGTATCTGTTCATAGTCCATGATGATCCCATCTTTTTGCTGTCAAATTCTTTTACATTTATATCATTCTCTTCAAGATATCTCTTTACATTGCTTAAATTCTGCTCCACTCCCACCTTTATTTTCCCCATATCTTAACCTCCTTTGTGTTATGGTTTTTGCTTTCTAACATTATTTATTAAACAAATCCATCTTAAATATACATATTTATTTTACATGCTGTTTTTGTCAATTTTAGATGAAGAGTTTTATTCTCAGTTTACATTTTTTGTCTTGTACAAGCTAAAATATTTAGTTAAAATATATTTATATTACAATTGTGTTACAAATTCCATTCTTTAGCGTTAACTTGACCTAATGAATTTCTTAATCAATTCTTAATGAAGAGAAACAAAAGTGCTCTCTGAATTATAGAATTGTTAATCGGGTTCTACTGAACCTTCGCTCCTTTGTAGTTTAGATTCAGTAGAATTGGGACGAAAGGCTACCTTGTAATTAAAATGCTTCCAATAAAAGCCTTTCCTACTTTCTTGAATGTAAAGGGTGGTTATATTGAAAAAAGCCTTCACAAGTAAGAAAAGTAATCATGTTAATTTTTTCTACATACCGGAGAATGAATCTTCCATAAAATCCATAAGGATACCTGTATGGGGTCCAAAAGTTTTAGCTGGATTATTAGGAGCACTTATTATCTATTCATCTTTTTCTGCATATGCATTGAACAATCTTAATGATAAATATGAGGCAAGCTTAAAAAACATTGAAGAACTTACCAAGATAAACAATCGGCAAAAGATTGAAATACAGAACCTGAACCTGAATGCTGAAAGAATCCAGGAGCAGTTGGATGAAAATATTGCAGCCTTGGAAGAAATAAAAGCCGCAGTAGGGTTAAAGAGTGAAGCCTCCGAAGAAAATGAAAAGGCAAAGACTTCGGATAACATTTCACAAATTTCTATAAGTAATACATATTCAACCCAGGCAATTTTGGATAATTATGATTTGTCAGATGAGATTTCTACTCTAAAAACTTCTCTCATTAGTTTATCTAAACAAACATTAAGTCAGAAGACAGAGATTGATGAATCTATAGTATCTATAAATGATAGACTGGATTATCTAAGATGTGTTCCCTCTATTGTTCCCGTTGTTGCTAAAATTACCTGCGGCTATGGTTATAGAAAGAATCCATTTACCAGCCGTGGCAGCGAGTTTCATTATGGAGTAGATTTTGGAGCACCTTATGGAACCAAGGTTGTAGCTACCGGCGATGGTGTAGTATTATTCGCAGGATATCAGGCAGGATATGGGAGAATGGTTGTCATATCTCATGGCTATGGATTTACTACATGCTATGCTCATAATTCCTCTCTATTAGTAAAAAAAGGTGACAAAGTAAAGCGAGGGCAAGCCATCGCCAGAGTGGGAAACACGGGAAGAAGTACGGGAACCCACTTGCATTATGAAGTCAAAATAAATGGTAAGAATGTAAATCCTGCAAAATATTTTTAAGCAAAGGAGATTAGTTTATGTTCAGTTCAAATAAGAAATCCGCATCATCTATTAACACTGATAGAATAGATACTTTAATAGGAAAAAACACAAGCATTGAAGGCGCACTTACTGCTGAAGGTACTGTCAGAATAGAGGGTAAGTTAAAAGGAGATGTTACACTTTCTGGAAGTCTGATAGTTGGCGGAGAAGGTTTCGTTAAAGGAAATATAAAAGCCGATAGCGTAGTACTATCGGGTATAGTAGAAGGAAACATCACTGTAGAAAATCATCTCCATATAACTTCATGCGCTAAGTTGATTGGTGATATCGATGCAAAAAATATCATAATTGATGAAGGTGCCATATTCAATGGTAATTGCAAAATGACTGCTCCTACTGCTGCAAAAGCTGAAGCAGCTGCAACCAAAGAAACTAAAGATAACAAGGGGAAGAAATAGAACTTTCACATCTTATGCAAATACCATTTGAGACTGTCTATTTCATAGCGCAGCTCAAAAACTTTAATTATGCCATTATCAGAAGTTTCGCAGGTGTATCTCATCATGGAATTGCCTGCGAATTTATTTTTGTCCTTTTTTATTATCCTGTTAACCTTTACTACCCGCAGCTCCTGGGCTTCATCCTCATATCTGAATCGTATGGGAACCGCATTACCTTGAAAATCGAACCATGCTATAACCTCTATGGGTTTTCTCATCAGCTTCACAGTCCTCACTCCTTAAAATAACTGAAGTAATTACAATATGCTGCTCATCATGGCATAATCATCTTCTCCGACTCCACCGGAAACTGGTGAAAACTCTCCATCTGCTAGAACAGCTCTCATTATAGAGTTTTTGCCATATTTGCATCTTATTGAATCTATAGCAGAGTCCAATGCCTCTTTTTTTTGCCTGTTTCTATCATCAAACAATGAGGCCTGAACAAAGTCATCTCCTGAAAGCTCAGTTACTCTTACCCCAAGATGCCTTATCTTCTCTCCCTTCCAGCATTCCTCAAAAAGCTGGGCAGCCGTAACATATATATCGCTGGTTATACAGGTAGGTGTCATAAGCTTCCTCTGATGAGAGTAACTATTAAGCTGAGATGTCCTTATCTCCACAGAAACTACACTGCAGCAGGCTCTGGCTGCTCTAAGTCGCATAGCTACTGACTCTGTGAGAGAAAGAAGCACTTTACAGGCTGTTTTTTTATCTTCCACGTCGAATCTTATGGTTGTGCTGTTGCCTATGCCTTTTATATTCATCAATTTGCTGCCTGACACCGGCGAATCCTCTATACCATTGGCATATCTCCACAGGAGGTTACCAAAAGATTTAAACCGATTATATAGAAACTTTATATCAGTATTTGCCAAATCCCCTATGGTTTTTATGTTAATATCGTGCAACTTTTTCTTGGTCTTCCTTCCCACCATAAATAGATCCTCTACAGGTAAAGGCCACATTTTTGAAGGTATTTCATCATTATAGAGGGTGTGAACCATATCCGGCTTTTTTAGGTCTCCAGCAACCTTAGCTGTAAGCTTATTTTGTCCTATACCTATATTCACGGTAAAACCCAATTCCTTTTTTATCCTGTCCTTTATCTTGTGGGCAGCCTCAAGGGGCTGCCCAAAAAAAGGCTCCATACCTGTATAATCCAAAAACATTTCATCCACAGAGAAACGCTGAACCTTTGGAGAGTATTCCTTAATGAGAGAATAAAGCGCGTTGCTTGCTTTCATGTAAAGCTCATAATTGGGTGGTACCACTACGAGACCGGGACATTTCTGTCTGGCCTGCCATATAACTTCTCCCGTTTGTATTCCAAAAGCCTTAGCAGGTATGCTCTTCGCCAATACTATGCCTCTTCTTTCTTCTTGTGAACCTCCTACCACGGCAGGTATCTCCCTTAAATCCACGTCCGCTCCTCTTTGCAAGTCGTATACAGCCTGCCAGGATAGGTAAGCAGAATTGACGTCTATATGCATTATTATCCTTTTAGTCATGATATCACCGCTCTTATTAAATATTATTCTCTCCCACCGCAAGGCATCTTGGTATAATTATATGTAAAATTTACGAACATATGTTCGTATTAATTATAGCATCTTTATCCAAAAAATAAAAGACCTTTCTTAAAAAAGAAAGATCTTTATAAAGCATAAGCTATGTAATAACACAATATAAGCTATGTGATATAAAGTATAAGACATGTAATAGCAAAAGTATAAGCTAAAGGCATAAGCTATGTGATAGCACAATATAAGCTATGTAATAGCACAGTATTAGTATACAATCCTTGATGGTACTAAATAACTGAGCCTAAGAAAAGTCTAACGCTTTCAACAGCCATCCGTGACCTGTGAAAGCTTGCTCGACCTCCATGTCTCGCATACGACTGTTTCTAAGGCTCAGTTCTTAAGTACCATTAGCAAGTCTTGTATGAAAATACTTTAGCTATTACATAGCTTATACCTAAATTCACCTTTATGTATTATATTAAAATTCACCTTCAATGATGTCTTATAACAATCCCATGAATGTCCATATAATTTTTGCGGCTTCTCCTCTGGTGGTAAAATCCTTTGGAGCAAATAGGTTGCCTGGTTTTCCACTCATTATGTTCAGCTCATACATAAGCTTTACAGCATCAGTTGCATAATCAGAAATATCCTTGCTATCTGCAAAACTGTATACTAAAGAACCCTTTACCTGATTCTTGCCTAGAAACTTCAATGCCCTCTCCATTATTACTGCCGCATCCTGTCTTGTTATATTGTATTCCGGATAGAAATATCCATTATAACCCTGTATCAATCCTGCTTTGGAGGCTGCTTCAATATATCCTGCATAGGGATTAGAAGATGAGACATCCCTATAGTTTCCTGCTCCCTCAATTTCTTTAAGCCCTATGGCTTTGGCAAGATAGGCAGCAAACTCAGCTCTTGTTATATTCTCTCCTGGCTTGTACATACTGCCTTCCCTCGGAAGCACCACATCTGCCTCATATAATTTCTGAATATAGTCTTTAGCCCAATTCCCCTCAATATCTGTGAGAGATTTTTTGGATGAGCCTTCACTATCTTTAGGCAGCAGCATTATGCTTTCCTCACCTGATATAAGCTTCATACCGACACTATCTGATTCATAGTAGGAATACTGAACATCTATATCATTTATTATAGGATTGCTCATATAGCTGGTTATCAAGTGCTTATCTTCCGCTCCTATATTGGCAAAATAGTTTTCATTGGGAACACGCTTCCCATTATAGGTATATATAAAGGTAGGCTCTACAGGAATCCATCCTTCCCCGGGCAGATAAAATTCACTCCAGGAATGTCTTCTGTCAGATACATCAGTCCATTTATTTTCTTTTACTTCATCTTCCAACCAATATCCTTCTACAACTCTGGAGGGTATTCCTGCGGCTCTGCACAATGCTGTAAACAGAGAAGCATATTCATCACATACTCCTCTTCCAGTTATAAAACCGCTAAGGGCTCCTTTGTTTGCGTAATTAGGAGTCGCATCATATTTTATATGTAAATTTACAAAATCATATATTTTCTTTGCCTTCTCCACAATGGTGCCTGTTTTAGTAAGCTCCAATGCCTTTGCTTTTATCTGGGGATTGTCGCTCTCAATCTTTTCTCCAGGCAAAATATACTTGTAATTTGAAGGATTACTCAAAAAATCCTTATAATCTGCCTTTATACCATAAATGCTTTTATTATAGGAAATTCCCCCATTTAATATTTCCCTATCAACAATTACATCAATTTTTTGACCTGGCTTCAATTCTTTAATATTGATATGAGCATATGTATTTCCCCATTCATCTGTTGACAAAGAACTAGGAAAAGGGGAAATATTAAACGCTAAATTCTTTTGGTAATATGAATCTGTATCTGAACCTGCAAGAACCTTTATATTCAGGTTATATACTTCTTTAGCACCATCATTTTTTATTTGATAAGCATTCCTTACTACATATCTTCTTTCATCTTGTATACTGTAGGACTCGGCACTTACAGCAGAAACAAGCAGAATCAGTATCAATATAAATGGAATGACTTTTCTATAAAACCTCATATCTAAACCTCCATTATGTACATACAATAATTAAATTATAACATTAACTACTACACTATTATATTAAAAGTTTATTACAGCAAAAGAAAAACGGCTTTTCGCCGCCTATACTCATATATTTAGAAGACTTGAAGCTATTCCAAAAAAGGTGCTGAGAGCTAATGCATCCACGATTGTGCTTATTAAAGGACCTGCCATAATAGCAGGATCCAAATGAATCTTCTTGGCTACTATGGGCAATGCCCCTCCTACAAGTTTAGCAAGTACCACTGTGCATAGAAGACTCAAGCAAACTACCGAGGCTATTGAATAGCTAACATGCTCAAAGATTATCAATCTTAAAAAATTTACAATAGCCAGTATGCTTCCTGCAAATATGCTAACTTGTAATTCCTTAAAAATAACCCTTAGAACATCTGATGGATTTATTTCACCTAGGGCTATACCCCTTATTATAAGGGTTGAAGCCTGGGAACCTGCATTTCCTCCTGTATTCATGAGCATGGGAATGAAAGCCGTCAATATAACAATTGATTGCAGCAATTCCTCATATCTTTTTATTATGCTGCCTGTAAAAGTAGCTGAAATCATAAGGATCAGAAGCCATACTATCCTATGCTTTGCCAGTATCAAAGAGCTGGTCTTTAGATATTCCTCTTCCAAAGGCTCCATGGCTGCCATTTTGTGAAGGTCTTCAGTATTTTCCTGTTCTATAATATCAACTATATCATCTAT
>NZ_JAWLCK010000015.1:0-36763 GCF_041687175.1 Lutispora sp. | reverse complement strand
GTCTTATTGATGAACAACTAAATCACTTAGATTTAGATGAATTGCAAAAGTTTGCCGATGAAATTGTAATGGATGCAGAAGGTATGATTTCAGAGATAAATATAAAGGATTTCGTTAAAGAATTATATATTGGTTCAGAAAAACTATCTCTTAAAGGCATACTAAATCAACTATGGATGTTTGTATGGAAGGAATTAATGCAAAATGTAGACCTTCTCGGAAAAATAATCATACTATCCGTATTCTGTGCCTTGCTCCAAAACTTACATAAAGGATTTGATAATGAATCAATCGGTAAGCTAGCATATAGTGCATGCTACGTTATCATTATAATATTAGCCATAGGAAGCTTTACACTTGTTAGTAAATTGTGCATCGAAACCATTGACAAAATGGTCAGCTTTATGCAATCTTTAGTACCTACCCTTATTGCATTGCTTCTAACAGTAGGGGGTATAACCTCATCATCACTGTTTCAACCCATAGTTTATACATCTTTAACTTTTATTGCAACTATTATAAAGATAACCATTATTCCTATGGTAATGCTATCCGCTGTATTATCTATAGTAAGCAATATATCTGATAAGGTAAAAATCTCAAAACTGGCATCTTTAGTGAGAGGTGTTTCAGTTGGTTTATTGGGTGTGATGCTTACAATTTTTACAGGAATAATTTCTATTCAAGGTTTGGCAGCTTCATCTTTAGACGGATTAGCTGCAAAAACTGCTAAGTTTGCAGTGGATAGTTTTGTACCTATCATTGGAGATTTTTTATCAGAAGCTTTTGATACAGTAGTAAGCTGCTCTTTAATAATAAAGAATGGAATAAGCATTGTAGGACTTATTGTATTATTACTTATTTGTTTATTTCCTCTAGTAAAAATATTTTCAATATTTGCCATATATAAGATTTCAAGCGCATTGATACAACCAATCGTTGATAATGAGTTAGTACAGTGCATAAATGATATCAGCACATCAATATTTATTATGTTCTGCTGTGTGGTTGCTGTCGGAATACTATTCTTTATTTCAATAACTATAATTATGGGAATTGGGAATATGACAGTCATGATGAGGTAGGTGGTTTGTTTTGATAGAGTTTTTAAGAAATTGGGTTATAAATATTGTAATAATAATCATTTTTGTAATCATAACAGATGTTGTTTTGCCGGAAGGTAATATAAAAAAATATGTAAGAGTTATAATAGGTACCTTTGTGTTGCTTACCATAATTAAGCCTTTCATAAGTATAACTGATTTAGCCAATGATTTTGAAAGGACATATATAGAAACAAATGTCGTATTAAATACAGATAAGAAGTTGCTTGATAAAGAGGTTTTGAACAGTTATCAAAATGCAAAAGCCATAGAGATATATGAGTCTAGATTAAAGGATCAAATTGCTTCTGCTGTATCCTACAAGGCGTCTGTTGATAAAAAAAATATAGATGTATCGTTAGATATAAATAAAAATCAGAATAGTAATGATTTTGGATTAATAAATAGTGTAATAGTTATCATATATAACCAAAAAAAGGGGGATAAAATAGAAAAAATAAAAAAAGTCAGAATTGGAGAAGAGGAAAAGGTAATTTATAACGAAGTAGAAGAATATAATTTCAATGAAAAGACATCAACTGCTGATATAAGAAATATGCTGAGCGAAATACTTGGCATTAACAAGGATAAAGTACAAGTAAAACTCTTCGTTGAAATGAATTAGGGGGTTTTAGTATGAAAATACTGGAGTGGCTTAAAGAAAAATTAATGATAGACAATAATAAAAAACTATATAACAATTTAGTAATCCTGCTCTGCATGGGTGTAGCTTTAGTTATTGTAGCTAATTTTTATAATGATATAACCTATAAAGACAAAAAACCAGCGATTGAAAACATGGAAAATAATAATCAAATAAACGGTACATATAATAATAGCAGCGATGACAACTATGCTGCAGAAATTCAAGATCAACTTTCTACAATATTAAGCAAAATAGCTGGAGCAGGCAAAGTATCCGTTATGATCACCTACGAGAGTGGAAAAGAGCTGGTAACACAAAAAGATAAATCAGTAATAGATAAAGTAACAGATGAAAAAGATAATGACGGAGGTACAAGAATAATAAATGAGTATAGCATAGATGATAAAACGGTAATGGTGAACCAGCAGGGAGGTAGTTCTCAGCCTGTTGTGGTGAAAGAAATTAATCCGGAAATCAAGGGGGTAATAGTAGTAGCAGAAGGGGCTTGGGATTCAAAAGTTAAATTAAAAATCAGTGAGGCGGTACAGACAGTTCTTGATATACCTGCATATAGGGTGACTGTACTTGAAACAAATAAGTAGGGGGTATAGTATATGAAATTCAAAATGAACAGAAAAACAATTGCAATTTGTTCCCTTGTTTTGATGCTTTTTGTAATAGGATATGCATATAATACTTTCATGAGTACAAAATACGATACAATGGGATTTGATTTCGATGCCAGCGATTTATCCGATTTAATGATTGAAGACGAAGTTACTGAAGTAATGAATGATAATAAGGAGAGTAGCGTAACAGTTATTGAAAGCAAGGAAATGGATGAAGAAGATCAGGATAAAGTATCATCTTTTTTTACAGAATACAGACTTGAAAGGGATAAGAACAGAACAAAAGAATATGATATGTGGCAAAATATAATAAACAGCGATAAGGCAGAGCCTACATTTAAAACCTTAGCACAGGAAGAAATAGTTAAAATAGTTGCACTGACAGAAAAAGAAATGATTATAGAGAACTTGATTCTAGCCCGTGGATTCGATGATGCTTTAGTATTTCTGACAGATGACAGCGCAACAGTAGTAGTAGCTGCAAAGGAATTAACACCTGCAAGTGTGGCTAAAATACAAGATATAGTTATGACAAAGACAAAGATCCCTGCAAGCAATATTAAAATAATGCTCAAGGATTAGATATATTTGTAAACAAGATACTATTCTGCTATAATACATATTAGGAAAAAATCTCAATAAACTTGGGGGTGCATAATTTGCAGAGTGATAATAATATAAATGATTATGGAACAGTGAGAATTGCCGATGATGTGGTTGCCATAATCGCTGAAATAGCCGCCAAAGAAATTAAGGGAATAGTGGGCATGAGTGGTGGTATTGCAGATAGCATAACAGAAATGTTAGGAAAAAAGAGTCCTTCTAAAGGCATTAAAGTTGAAGTCGGTGATAAGGAAACCGCTATAGATTTATATGTTATTGTTGAGTATGGTGTCAGAATACCTGATATTGCTTGGCAGGTTCAGGAAAATGTTAAAAAAGCCGTTGAGACCATGACAGGTCTTAATGTAGTCGAAGTTAATATTCATATACAGGGTGTAAACATCGAAAAAGAAAGCAAAGAAGAAGATGGAACAGCAAGATTAAAATAACATTGAAAACTAACCCTCTGAATGATTCAGAGGGTTAGTTTAAATATTTCTACGAAAGGGGATCTATATGAATACTGTAGACAGGCTTTTGTTATTAGTGTACTCCATAGTTGTTGCGGTTTTTTCTTTTTCATTACTTCTGCTTGCTTTGCCTTTTATACCAGCAAAATATGTTGAAGTATTGCGTCTATTTATTTTCGAAAGTAACAGCATGTCTCTATTAGCAATAATATTGTTACTTTTAGCCTTAAAATTTATTTTTAAAACCACTGAATCAGGAGTCAATTATTCTAGTTATATTTCAAAGGAAACAGAAATCGGCGAAATCAGGATATCCTATAGTACAATAAAGTCAATAGCTCTCTCAAGTATAAAAGGCATTAATGAAATTAGAGATGCAAAAGCTCAGGTAAATGACAAAAATGGTGAGGTCTCAATACTAATAAATGCTGCTTTTTCAACTGGAGCAATCATACCTGAGATTTCAAAGGACATTCAGAATAAAATAAAAGAATTGGTAGAAGAAACTACTGAAATAAAAGTGAAAGAAGTCGTTGTGTTTGTTGAAGAAGCTAATAATTCTAGCAAAAGAAGGGTAGGCTAGATATGGATAAAGATAAATTGATGAACTTTTTTATTACACACCAGGGAAAAATAATAGGAACTTTAATTGGATTTTTAGCTGGTCTTTTTTTACTCACCCTAGGTTTTTTTAAAACACTAGTATTGTCAATATGCATAGCTATGGGCTATTATTTGGGTAAGAAAGTGGATAATAAAGAAGACATTATACAGTTTATTGAACGACTGTTAAAAACACACGGCAAAAAATAGGGAGGAGCAAAAGTAACCATGAACAGGCGTTTACTTAGGCAAAGTGCTTTTAAGATAATATTCAGTTTTAGTTTTAATAAGCATGATATAGATCAAATATTAGAAGATATATCAGAAGAGAATGATGTATATTTTGAACAAGAAGAAGACTCTGATGGTAAACAGATTCCTCAAATAAGTCGAAAGCATAAAGAATTCTTGAATAAAATAGTTAGAGGTACTTTGGAAAATATTGAAAGCATAGATAAGGTTATTAAGAGTAGCCTTAAGTCATGGAGCATGGAACGAATTGCTAAGGTAGATCTAACTATTTTAAGAATGGCCATATATGAACTTCTATATGCTAAAGATGTTCCTGCAAGTGTTGTAATTAATGAGGCAGTAGAATTAGGTAAAGTATTCGGTAATGATGACTCCGGCAGCTTTATTAATGGTGTTTTAGGGAGAGTAGTAAGAGAAATGGAAGAGTCGGGTGAATAAACATGTATTTTTTAGGTATTGATACAAGCTGCTATACTACTTCTGTTGCTTTAATAGATGAGGATGAAAATCTTGTTGCAGATGAAAGGATTATGCTCAAAGTTAAGACTGGAGAAAGAGGTATAAGGCAGTCAGAGGCTTTTTATCAACATATTGAAAACTTGGATGCATTAGTGGAAAAACTATACGAAATAATAGATCCAAAAAAAATTAAAGCAGTAGGTGTGAGCTCTAAACCTAGGAATAATCCAGATTCTTATATGCCTGTTTTTAATAGCGGTTTACATATAGGTAATATTGTAAGAATGTCTTTGGGAATACCTATGTTTTTACTATCACATCAAGAAAATCATATCCTAGCGGGATTATGGTCAATAAAATTTACTCCCTATAGACCTATAGCAACTTATCATATATCTGGGGGAACTACAGAACTGTTACATATTTCAGAAAATGATAATTTAAATATTGAAATCATAGGCGGTTCCTCAGATTTAAAAGCAGGTCAATTTATAGACAGAGTGGGAGTATCCATGGGATTAAGCTTTCCCTGCGGTAGAGAGATGGACAGGCTTTCACAATCAGTAGGCGATATTGGTATTATCATTCCTACTTCTGTAAATGAAAGCTATGCCAGTTTCTCAGGACCGGAAACATTTGCACAGAAAGTGATTAAAACAGGAAAATATGATAAAGCACAACTTTCAAAAGCTGTATTCATATGTATTGCAAAATCAATTGAAGAAACACTCATTAAATCAAAAAATAAATATGAATGGGAAGAAGTTCTTTTTATTGGAGGGGTTTCTTCAAATAGTATAATAAATGATTACCTGTCTAGTAGCGAAAAGATTAAGAAAAACCATATCAAGCCTATATTTTCAGAGGGTAGGTTTGCAGTAGATAATGCCCTGGGAGGAGCTATATATGCCAAAAAAAGATATAGAAGATGTTAGAGTTTTTACAGTCACTGAAGTTAACTTATATTTAAGACAATTATTTGAAAGAGACCTTTTATTGTCTCATATTTATATAAAAGGTGAAATTTCTAATTTTAAAGTACACACATCTGGTCATGCATATTTTTCTCTGAAAGACAGAGAATCAAGAGTAAAATGTGTCATGTTCAAAAGCAATTTATCAAGGTTAAAATTTATGCCTGAGGAAGGCATGCAAGTGGTAATAAGAGGTTACATTTCTATATATGAAAGAGATGGCCAATATCAGCTTTATGCTGAAAGTATAATAGCTGACGGTGCAGGTGAACTATATAAAGCCTATGAGCAGTTAAAAAGCAAACTATCTAGTGAAGGGATGTTCTCTGAAGAGCATAAAAAACCTTTGCCGCTGCTCCCTAAAAGAGTTGGAATAGTGACTTCTCCCACTGGTGCAGCAATTAGAGATATAATATCTATTGGAAGAAGGAGAAATCCTAACATTGATATATATTTATACCCTTCCCTTGTTCAAGGAGAAAAAGCTTCAATAGAAATTGCTGAAGGTATAAAATACTTTAATAGATATAGCGATGTAGATGTTATAATAGTTGGTAGGGGAGGAGGTTCTATAGAAGAGTTATGGTGTTTTAATGACGAAGCAATTGCTAGAGCAATATTTGAATCACATATACCTGTTGTTTCCGCTGTTGGACATGAGACAGATTTTACTATTAGTGATTTTGTTGCCGATGTAAGAGCTGCTACGCCTTCTGCTGCTGCAGAATTGGTTTTTCCGGATAAACAGCAGTTAATCTCATATATTAAGAAAATTGAAGGTCATCTATACTCTTCTATGGTTTCTTATATTAAAGATAAGAAAATTTTGTTAAACAGCTTGACATCAAGGAGTTCATTTAGGCATACTGAGACTAAAATACTTAATTATAGGCAATCCTTAGAGAGTATGAAACAAAATCTAGATAAGGCTATTAAGAATACTATTGAGGACCAACGAAATAACTTATATATATATAATGAAAAGCTTAATATTCTAAACCCAGCTTCTTACCTAAACAAAGGATATGCTTATATAAAAAATAAAAAGACTGGGGAGCTAATAAAAAGCATAAAAATGATAACTAATGATGATGTTTTAAATATCCATCTTAAGGATGGATATGCATCTGCTGTTGTAATATCAATATGTGAAGGGGATAAAAATGAATAATGAATTAAGTTTTGAAAAAGCTATTAAAAGGCTTGAAGAAATCGTTAGTATTCTGGAAAGTGGAGATTTATCCTTAGAACAAGCACTGGAAGCGTACAGTGAAGGAGTGAAGCTTTCATCATACTGCAATACCAAATTAGAAGAAGCAGAAGGAAAGATGATTAAAATAATAAATGAAAACCGTGATTATAAAGAAATTGAAATGGATAATGAAATGAAGGAGTAAGTCATGAATCTTAATCAGTTTATAGAAAAATACGGTGAAATTATAGAAAATAACTTAAATAAATTATATAATAACGAGAATAGCTTACCAGTTATAGAGGATGCCATGAAGTATAGCCTACTTGCAGGAGGAAAAAGATTACGCCCTCTACTAACCCTTATGTCCTGTGATTTGTTTGATGGTTCAATAGATGAAGTTTTGCCATATGCATGCTGTATAGAAATAATACATACTTATTCTCTTATTCATGATGATATGCCTGCTATGGATAATGATGATTATAGAAGAGGAAAATTAGCAAATCATAAAGTATTCGGGGAAGGCTTCGCACTGCTAGCAGGAGATGCTTTGCTGAATAACGCATATGAAATATTGCTTGATTGTATAATTAATGATCCATCTATACAAAAGATAAGAGCAGCTTCTATCATCAGCAAGGCCGCTGGATTAAATGGTATGATAGGAGGCCAGGCTATTGATCTTTATTATGAAAATAAAAATATTGATATAGAAAAATTAAATGAAATGCATAGTAAAAAAACAGGAGCATTGATAAAAGCAGCTTTAGAAGTAGGTGCTATAATATCAAAAGCTTCGTATGAAGATTTGGAGAGAGTAAGAACATTTGGTGAGAATTTAGGTAGGGCTTATCAAATTTCCGATGATATTCTTGATGTAATTGGAACAAAAGAGAAAATGGGGAAAACAATAGGTAAAGACGCAAAAAACAATAAATCTACCTATGTTACCTTTTATGGTTTGGATAAATCGAAAAAAATACTGTTTGATACTATTAGTAATGCCAAAGAAGCTATAGAAGTATATGGCTGCAAAGCTAAGCTTCTATTAGAACTTGCTGACTTCATAGCATATAGGGATACTTAAAGGGGGATTATTTTTGAATTTTTTCATAAAGATATGGGCAAATAAAGTACTATTATCAAGTATTACAGCCTGGTTTATAGCTCAATTTTTGAAAATATGTTTTTCGCTATATAAGGATAAAAAACTGGATCTCACACGATTTGTTGGTTCAGGAGGCATGCCAAGTTCCCATACTTCTTTTGTTACAGCTTTAGCTACTTCTGTGGGTAAGCTGAATGGCTGGGATTCCAGTTCCTTTGCTATAGCTCTATGTTTTGCCCTTGTCGTTATGTATGATGCGGCTGGAGTGAGAAGGGCTGCAGGAAACCAAGCCAAGGTTTTAAATATAATAATAGAAGATATATCTCAGCATAAACCGCTAGGTGAAGAAAAATTAAAGGAGCTTATAGGACATACTCCCAAGGAAGTGCTTGCTGGAGCTATCTTAGGAATAGTAATTTCTAATATTATGATTTAGTACAATATAAAACAACAAAAGGCAGGTTTAGTCATGTACAAATTCTTAGATAAAATTAATAGTCCAGAGGATATAAAAAAACTTGATTATAAAGAGCTCGAAGAGCTTAGTCAAGAATTAAGGGATTATATTATAGATGTTGTTTCAAAGAATGGAGGACATTTAGCTTCAAATTTAGGAGTTATTGAGTTGACTATAGCTTTACATAGAGTTTTTGATTCACCCAAAGATAAGATTATATGGGATGTGGGTCATCAATGCTATGTGCATAAAATAATTACAGGAAGAAGAGAAACCTTTAGAACCCTCAGGAGTTTTGGAGGTATAAGCGGTTTTCCGAAGGCTTCGGAAAGCCCTCATGATATATTTGATACAGGTCACAGCAGCACTTCTATATCAGCTGCACTAGGCATGGCTAAAGCAAGAGACTTGACAGGAGGAGACTACTCTGTAGTAGCAGTTATAGGTGATGGCTCTTTAGGAGGAGGGTTGGCATTAGAAGCGTTAAATAATGCTGCCAATCTTAATACAAATATTATATTGATTCTTAATGATAATGAAATGTCCATTGCTAAAAATGTAGGTGGATTAAGTACTTATTTGGGGAGATTAAGAACAGGCAAGATATATTTCAAACTTAAGAGAGAAGTTGAATTTATTTTAAATAAGACTCCTATAGTAGGTAAGAGCCTATATAAAACTGTATCTAGATGCCGGAATTGGTTTAAATATTTAGTAGTAAAAGGTATCATGTTTGAAGAACTGGGCTTTAAGTATCTAGGACCTATAGATGGACATGATATAAAAACCATGGAAAGAATCATATCCAATGCGAAAACCTATAAAAAACATCCGGTTTTGATTCATGTAGTAACAAAAAAGGGGAATGGATATAGAATCGCAGAAGAAAAGCCAGAAAAGTTCCATGGTGTTGGTCCATTTCTAGTGGAAACAGGTGAAACATTGAAAGATAGTAATAGTAAGTCCTATTCTTCGGTGTTCGGAGATAAAATTGTTGAATTAGCTGAAAAAGATACTAGGATATTAGCTATTACTGCTGCTATGCCGGAGGGTACAGGATTAAAAAAATTTGCTGAAAGGTTTAAGGATAGATTCTTTGATGTAGGAATTGCTGAACAACACGCAGTTACTTTTTCTGCGGGCTTAGCAAAGGGTGGTTTTAAACCTATTTTTGCTGTGTATTCAACCTTTCTTCAGAGGGCTTATGATCAGCTGCTTCATGATATATGTCTTCAAAACTTGCCTGTAGTGTTTGCTGTTGATAGGGCAGGGATAGTGGGACAGGATGGAGAGACCCACCAGGGAATATATGATATTTCATATCTCAGAAATCTGCCCAACATTACAATTATGAGCCCCAAATCCGGTTCTGAATTAGAAAGCATGCTTGAATTAGCTCTTAAAATTGATAGCCCTGTTGCTATCAGATATCCTAGGGGGGAAGCTCCAGAATATAGATTTACCGAAAGTCCTTTAGAGTACGGGAAAGGAGAAGTATTATTCTATGGAAATGATGGAATAATTATTGCTGAAGGTACAATGATAGGCAGAGCCATTGAAGTATGTGAATCTTTAAAAAAGAAAGGTATAGAAATGACTTTAGTTAATATAAGATTTATAAAGCCCATAGATGGAGCTTTACTTGATGAATTATCCTCCAAATCCTTGCCAATATATACCCTAGAGGATAATGTATATGAAGGAGGATTTGGAACCAGCATATTGGAGTATTACACTAATAATAATGCCAAAGTAGACTTAAAAATTTTTGCACATAAATGCGGAATAGTACCTCATGGAACTGCAGATGAGTTAATGAAGCTTCAAAAACTTGACACATTTAGCATATGCGAAGCAATATTATCAGATATTAAGGGGAAAAATAATGGCACAAGATAGAAAGAGATTGGATGTACTGCTTGCAGAAAAAGGGCTGGCAGAAAGTAGGGAAAAAGCCCGGGCAATAATTATGTCCGGGATTGTTTATGTGGATGGAAATAAAGCAGATAAGCCCGGCACAAAAGTTGATATGCAATCAAATATTGAAATAAGAGGTAACACTTTACCTTATGTGAGTAGAGGTGGTTTAAAGTTAGCAAAAGCCATAGAGTTATTCGATATTGATTTAAGAGGCGTAGTAGCAGCGGATATAGGAGCTTCAACCGGAGGATTTACAGATTGCATGCTGCAAAATGGTGCATCAAAAGTTTATGCTATTGATGTTGGGTATGGGCAACTGGCTTGGAAATTAAGAAGTGATGACAGGGTTATAGTTATGGAAAGGACTAATATAAGATATGTAACTCCAGAGATGCTTCAAGATAGACTAGATTTTGCTTCTATTGATGTATCTTTTATTTCTTTGAAAAAAGTTCTACCTTCTGTGCTGGCTCTTTTAAAGGATGAATCTGAATTGGTCTGTCTGATAAAACCACAGTTTGAAGCTGGTAAAGACAAAGTAGGCAAGAAGGGCGTAGTAAGAGATAAAGATGTTCATATCCAAGTTATAAGCGAAATATGTGAATTCTGTCAGATAAATCAAAAACTCCAAATAAAAGGTTTAACATATTCTCCTATAAGAGGACCTGAAGGCAACATAGAATATTTGGTTTTTATGCAAAAGAATCATAAAAATCTATTATATAAGAATTTAGATGATGAAATAACAAGCATTGTTTTGGAGGCTCACGAATATTTTAAATAGTTTAACAAAAAATATGGATATATTTTCATATTTAATGTAAAATTATATATATATAGATTTGATGAAGATAAAATAATAAATTATAATAAGTAGTGGATGGTGTTAATATTTGTCGAGAATAGGTATAATACCGAATTTGAGTAAAGATAATAATCTGCATCTGACAGAGAGTATAACAAATTGGCTTTTAGAAAATAAGCAAGAAGTATTGTTAAACGCAGGTATTGCTTTAAGAATAGGCAAACCTGATCTTGGTTTAAAAAATGAAGATATATTTATTAATAGTGATTTTATTATTGTGCTAGGAGGAGATGGCACATTACTTAATATTGCCAGGCAATCGGCATATTATAATGTTCCCCTGTTTGGCATAAATTTAGGTCACCTTGGTTTTCTAACAGAAGTAGAAGCTGAGGAGATGTTTCCAGCTCTTGAAAAATTAATTTCTGGAGATTATGAAATTGAGAAAAGAATGATGCTAGAAGCAACTGTTGAGACAGATAATATACAAATGGAAAAATCGGTTGCATTAAATGATATTGGAATAACTAAGGGGCCTTTTTCTAGAATTATTAGGATGGGCATTTACATTAACGATGATTATGTAGATTTATACTCTGCAGATGGAGTAGTGATATCAAGCCCTACAGGCTCTACAGCTTACTCATTATCAGCTGGAGGCCCCATTGTTAGCCCTGATGTAAAAGTTATGATAATTACTCCTATATGCCCTCATATCCTACACTCCAGATCTATTGTTGTATCTCATGAGGATGTCGTTAAAATTGAGGTTTGCCAGAATAACACTGAAGTTATGCTTACTGTTGATGGGCAACAAGGTTATAAGTTAAAAGCAGGTGATATTGTAACTATAAGACAAGCCCAATGTTATACAAGTCTAGTTAAGCTTAAAGACAGAAGCTTTTATCAAGTGCTACGAAAGAAGATATCGGAAAGATGGAGTCCAAACCGAAAATTTTAAATAATGGAGGGAGCTAAATGAAAATTTCCAGACATGCAAAAATACTTGAGATTATTGAAAACAATATTATTGAAACGCAGGAAGAACTAGCAGATATGCTGAAAAAATCAGGTATTAATGTAACCCAAGCCACAGTATCCAGGGATATAAAGGAATTAAGGCTGATCAAGGTCTTGACAGAGGATGGAAGATATAAATATGCAGCCATGAAAGAACAAGATAATATGCTGAACGAAAGGCTATATAAGGTATTTGCAGAAACAGTATTAAGTATAGACTATACAGGCAACATGATAGTAATAAAGACCTTTTCAGGTGCAGCCAATGCAGCTGCAGAAGCTTTAGATGCCTTTGATCTAAAAGAAGTAGTAGGAACAGTAGCTGGTGATAACACAATCTTTGTACTTATAAGAAATGAGGAAAGTGTGATACCTGTAATAGAAAGGTTCAAAAAACTGATGAAATAGGTGAATTCTATGCTTCAGGAATTATATATTAATAATTTTATTATTTTTAATGAGGAAAGGGTTAGCTTCACTGATGGTTTTAATGTTATAACTGGAGAGACGGGATCAGGGAAATCGGTTATTATTGATGCAATTGAGGTTCTATGTGGCGGAAGATTTAACAAGGATGATATTAAAAGCGGTGCTGATAAGGCGATAATACAAGGCCTTTTTATCGTACCAGATGGGACATTGGATATCGATGAGAAGCTTTTAAATATTGGAGTTAATCCAGAAGAGGATAAAACATTATTGATTCAGAGAGAAGTCAGCATATCTGGGAAATCTTTATGCAGAATAAATGGACAGGCGGTCACTTTAACCATGCTGAAATCTATATCTCCATTATTAGTTGATATTGTAGCACAGAACGAGCATCAATCTTTATTTAAATCTGCTATGCATATTAAGTTTTTGGACAGCTTTGGCTCAGAAGAGTTTTTGATTCAACTTAGTGAGCTATCAGCTATAGTAGATGAAATCAATAATTTGGAGGAAAAACTGAAGCATTTATACGGAACAAGTCAAGAAAGGGAAAGAAAACTTGATTTGCTAAGATACCAAATTGATGAAATAAGCAATGCTAATTTAGACATAAGAGAGTATGAAAAGCTCATTAAACGAAAAAAAATACTGAACAATAGTGAAAAGTTATTTACTACCATTTCCCTGGTATACAAAGAATTATTTCAATGCGATGAAAGTGGTAGATGTGTATTAGATAGCATTGGAAACTCACTGCAACATCTGGAAGATATAAGCGGAATAGATGAAAACCTTTCTGAATTTAAGGATTATATAGCAGACATATTCTACAAGTTAGAGGATTTAAAAAATCCTATTCGACAGTATAAGGATAATATAGAATTTGATAGTGGTGAAATTGAAGTAATTGAAGAAAGGCTTGAATTAATTGATAAACTTTCAAAAAAATACGGAACTACTATAGAAAAAATATTAGATTATAAAAATGAAGCAATAAAAGAATATGACGAGCTAATAAACAGTGAAAAAATAATAAAAGAATATGAGAATAAAATTAGCTTGCTAAAAGAAAAATATTTTAAGATAGCTTCTAGCATATCAGATATGCGTGAAAAATTTTCAAGAAATCTTGAAGGCATGATTGAGAAAGAATTAAAGGATCTGAATATGGTCGGTGCAAAGTTTATAGTAGACATAAAGAAGAACAAGGAAAAGATTAGCAGAGAAGGTATTGACAGAGTGGAGTTTATGCTTTCTGCCAACCCGGGAGAACCCCCTAAACAATTGATAAAAGTTGCCTCTGGAGGGGAAGTATCAAGGGTTATGTTAGCTATAAAATCTGTGCTATTAGAATCCCAACAAAACGATGTTATTGTCTTTGATGAGGTTGATTCAGGAATTGGTGGGCATACAGCAAATATGGTTGGAGAAAAATTATATAACATATCCAGTAAAATTCAAACCATATGCATTACTCATTTACCTCAAATAGCATGCTTAGCAGACAATCATATTTGCGTGAGAAAGCGCATTGAAGATAATAAAACCTTTTCTGAGGTTATAAATCTAAAAGATGATGAAAGAATATCAGAAATTGTTAAAATGATTGCTATTGGCAATGACTTGGATTTTTCAATTAATATGGCAAAGGAGTTATTAAATAACAAAAAGGCTTGATGAAAGCCTTTTTTTCATAGAATCTAATTTTATATGTCAATTATTTAATAGCATAATAGGACTAGGAAATAGGAAAATTAAATTTAGAGAAAGAGATTTGAAGGGCGAATTCTTCTGGGGAAACAGGAGAGTGAAGCTTTTGCGAAGATTTAACAGAAACAACATTTGGAGAAGTATAATATCCTTTTTTATTTTATGCCTGATTTTAACAGGATTTTCACTCATAACAGATTTATTTGAAATACTGTACACTAATGAAGAAGAAATTAAAATATTTAGTTTCCTGTCCAATAAGAGCAGTATATCAAAAGCATTACCTAATATAGAAGTAATTCCTTCGGGTGAATCTATTGGGGTTAAGATTGAGTCCAAAGGCATATTAGTGGTTGGTTTATCAACAATAATCGATATAAGTGGTAAAAAAGTTTCTCCAGCTGTAGACAGTGGTTTTGCTGTTGGTGATAAAATACTAAAAATTAATGGTGAAAACATTGAAAACGAAAGAGATGTCATTGAGATAATAAATGATGAAGAAAATAAAGGCAAAAAATTAAAAGTTTTAATTGAGAGAAAAGGAAAACTTCTAGAATTAACAATAAAACCTGCTCAGAGCAATGAAGATAAGCTTTATAAAATGGGTCTCTGGGTTAGAGATAATATTGCAGGTGTAGGTACAATGACTTTCTATGATCCCTATACTCGAGAGTTTGGTGCTTTAGGACACGGAATAACTGATATTGATTCAGGCGTACTAATAGACATTGATAAAGGTAGTATCCTAAAATCAAAAGTAATAAGTATACAACAAGCAAAAAAATCTGCCCCAGGAGAAATAGTAGGATTATTTACAGATAGTCGTGGAGCATATGGTACTATAAAGAAAAATACAGCATTCGGCATTTATGGGGTATTGGAAAAAAATATGATGGATAGGAAAGCTCCTGCTATACCCATTGCATTAAGTACACAAGTTAAAGAAGGACCTGCTAAAATATTGACTACTATTGAAGATAATAAAATAGAAGAATTTAATATTGAGATTCAAAAAATATTCAGACAAAACAGTGCAAACTCAAAAAGCATGATTATTAAAATTACAGATGAAAGGCTTATAGAGAAAACAGGCGGTATTGTGCAGGGTATGTCAGGTAGTCCTATTATTCAAAATGGGATGCTGGTTGGAGCAGTAACTCATGTATTGATAAATGATCCACTGAGAGGTTATGGCATATTTGCTGAGTGGATGCTAAAAGAAACGAATATTGCAAAATCTTATAGCTATAATAAGGCTGCAGGACAATAGCTATTTTAACAAAACGGTGAATTATCACCGTTTTGTTATGCTTACTATTCATTATGCAAAATTTGTTGTTTTTAGCGGAAATTTATTGTCTCAATTTGTTTGAATTTTATGAACGATAATTGGTATTATATAGCAGGAAATGCATTTACTCTGTCGAATAACTTATTAGACTATTAAAAAGGGGGAGAGTTAATGGACTTTAGCAAGATTAAAATACTAATTGCTGATGATAATAAAGATTTTTGCAGTATTTTGAGCGAGTATTTAGAGATGCAAGATGACTTTGAAATCGTTGGTACGGCTAAAGATGGAATAGAGGCACTTGATCTAATAACATCTAAACTGCCGGATGTTGTAATATTAGATATTATAATGCCCCATCTTGATGGATTAGGTGTATTGGAAAAACTGAACAGCATGAAATTAGAAAAAATACCTAAAATAATAATTCTTTCCGCTGTAGGTCAAGACAAAATAACACAAAAATCATTAGCATTAGGTGCAGAGTATTATGTTGTTAAGCCTTTTGACATGGATGTGTTTGCAAAAAGAATAAGGGAAACTATGGGCTTAATATATTCAAGCCCAGATAGAAAGGTATTATTACAATCATCTTCTGTTATTAATGCATCTTCCGGCATATCAAGTCAAGATTTGGAATCTGCAATAACAGGCATTATTCATGAAATCGGGGTTCCTGCACACATCAAAGGTTACATATATTTAAGAGAAGCTATAACAATGGTTGTAAATAATATCGAGCTACTCAGTGCAGTCACTAAAGAATTATATCCATCCATAGCTCGGAAATACAATACCACTTCAAGTAGGGTAGAAAGAGCCATAAGACATGCAATAGAAGTGGCTTGGGGTAGAGGCAGAGTAGATGTTATAAACAATCTGTTTGGTTATACTATACATAATGATAAAGGCAAACCAACTAACTCTGAATTTATTGCAATGGTAGCTGATAAACTTAGACTTGAAATGAAAATAAGTTGATTATTAATCCAGCATACATAATTAACAAAAAAGATTGCAGTAAATGCTAATATTAACTGCAATCTTTTTTATCTCAATTACTTTCGCTAGCTAAGAATTCTTTTAGTGTCACTTTTTTATCATGTATATTATTTAAAATATATATGAGATCTGAAAATTTGCCTATAAAATAAAAACTTTTGTTTGATAAAATTCTTACCATTTATATTATATACCTCCTTGATTAGTGCTAAAATATTATATGTGGTTAAATCGAAATAATTCATAATGGAGATGATGATATGGACATTTGGGAAAAAACTATTAAGAACATAAATATTTATAGTGGTAAAGTAGTAAAATTAGATATTGAGACTGTACTATTACCCAATAATAAAACTGCTGACAGAGAGATAGTAAGACATCCTGGAGCAGTTGCAATTCTGCCTATCGATAATTTAGGATATATATATTTTGTAAAGCAATTCAGAAAAGCTATAGATAATGAATTATTGGAGATTCCAGCAGGAAAGATTGAGCATGGTGAAGATCCTTCCCAATGTGCATTAAGAGAACTCCAGGAGGAAATTGGTTATACATCAAATAAGCTTACTTATATAACGAAGATTTATACCTCTCCTGGATTTGCAGATGAGAAGATATATATTTTTAAAGCTGAAGAACTTGTTAAAAGTGAGCGAATAAAGGACGATGATGAATTTATTAATATATGTAGATTCAAACCAGGTGAAGCTTTTGAAATGATAAAAAATGGCACAATAACAGATGCAAAGACTATTGTTGCCTTATTATCTACCTTTAAACTATAGAGAATATTATCAGTGACTCAGGCATATATTTTAGTGAAATGTGGACAAATGTCTGAGGGGGATGATAGATTTGTTCGGCAAATTGAATTATTTGATTATTAAGCATATAAGAGAAAATGGTTTATTTTATTTAGGCTTTGTTATCATATTCTCTATAGGAATAAGCTTTGGTGCCTATTGGGTAAATAATCTAACCATAGAAACCAGAGATTTGCTGAGCAGATATATTTATGGCTTTTTCAGCCTTATACCAGTTAATGAATTAGATAATTTAAGCATATTAAAGGCTTCATTTATTAATAATGTTTTATCTTTGGTATTATTATTGATACTTGGCCTTACATATGCAGGAGTAGTTTTTTCACCCCTCTACATAATCTTTAAAGGGTTTTGCTTTGGATTCTCAGTTGGATTTTTAGTAGAAAGCTTCGGCAGAAAGGGATTGATATTCTCAATAGTTTCATTGCTTCCTCATAGTATAATATCGATTCCAGGTACTATCTTTTTATGTGTTGTTTCAATCCAATATAGTTTATATATATTAAAAAATAGAAAAGAAAAGAGATATGAAAACAAGAGGCAAAGTTTTATCAATTACCTGTTTTCATTCATGTTAGGTGCTGCAATGATCATGCTTGCTAGTTTAGTTGAATCATATATAACCCCAATCTTTATAAAAGGTATTTTGCCTTTTATAATATAGCGGTATTTTCATATATTATAGTAATTTTTTCATACTATGGAGGATTTTTTTGCTTTATGTTGAATATGTAAAAAGATGATTAAAAAAGGGGATAACGCCATGACATATTTAGATACCTTTTCTGATTATTTACATAATGAAAGAAAACTAAGCCAGAATACATTAGAATCATATATTAGAGATGTTAAAATGTTTTGTGCATTTTTAAAAAATCATAAATATACGATTGATACTGTTACAAAGACTGTATTAATATCTTACCTTATACTTTTACAAAAAGAAGGGAAAACTACTGCTACTATATCAAGACATCTGGCTTCTTTACGATGTTTTTTTAATTTTTTAGTTACTAATAGGTATATTGATAATAATCCTACGTTAGAACTGGAGTCCCCTAAGGTGGAAAAAAAGTTACCTTCGGTACTGACTAAGCGGGAAGTGGAAAAACTGCTGGAACAACCTGAACCTTCAGATGTCAAAGGTGTTAGGGACAAAGCAATGCTAGAACTCTTATATGCTACGGGTATAAGGGTTACCGAGTTAATTTCTTTAAATATTGAAGATATAGATTTGGACAATGGACTATTGATTTGTAAAAATAGTAACGGTAAGAACAGAACTATTCCAGTAGGTACATATTGTTTAAAATACATAAAGCTTTTCTTGAGTGATTATCGTGATAAGTTAAATCCTAAAGATGGGGAAAAGGCTCTTTTCCTTAATCTACACGGCGGGAGGATGACAAGACAAGGTTTCTGGAAAATAGTAAAGCACTATACCGAAAAGGCAAATATAAATAAATCTATTACACCACATACATTAAGACATTCTTTTGCTGTACATTTAATAGAAAACGGTGCAGACCTACAATCTTTGCAGGAGATGTTAGGGCATTCAGATATATCCACCACTCAAATATATAGCAAAATAAATAATATTAGAATAAGAGAAGTTTATAACAGGACTCATCCAAGGGCTTAAAGCCCTTTAATTTTTAGTGGAGCTAGGAGGAATCTATGTGATAAATAGAATAATATTAATAGTATTGGATAGCGTAGGTATTGGGTATTTACCTGATTCATATAAATATGGTGATGAAGGCAGTGATACTCTAGGCAGCATAGCAAAAAATCATGACAACTTTCACATAGAAAACTTAATAAAATTGGGCATAGGAAATATTGATGGAGTCAGCAACTATATCAAAAAGTGTAACAATCCCATAGGAGCTTTTGGCAGGGCTTCAGAGGCTTCCTATGGAAAGGACACAACTACAGGACATTGGGAAATTGCCGGTCTAAAGTTAACAAAACCCTTTCCAACATTCCCGAATGCTTTTCCCAATGAACTTATAGTAACAATCGAAGAAGCTATTGGTGTAAAAACTATAGGCAATGAAGTAGCTTCAGGTACAGAAATAATAAACAGACTAGGGAATTTGCATGTTAAAACCGGAATGCCTATAATATATACATCTGCAGATAGTGTTTTACAAATAGCTGCCCATGAGGATATTATTAGTGTCGATAAACTTTATGAAATATGCAGCATAGTAAGAGATATAATGAAGGGGCCATATGGAGTTGGGAGAATAATTGCAAGACCTTTTCTAGGTAAACATGGAAAATATAAACGCACGGATAATAGAAAAGATTTTTCTCTCAAACCTATTGGAAAAACTATGTTGGATTATATAAAAGAAGCAGGCATGGATGTAATTGCAGTTGGTAAAATAGAAGATATTTTTGCTTCCCAGGGTATCACTATGTCTGTTCATACTAAAAATAACTTAGATGGCATAGATAATACTATCAATTTTATTAAAAGAAATAACAAAGGTTTGATTTTTACTAATTTGGTTGACTTTGATATGTTATATGGTCATAGGAATGATATTATTGGGTATGGTAATGCTATTATGGAGTTTGACAGAAAGCTGCCAGATTTAATTAATTCTATGAATGAAGACGATGTTTTAATAATAACTGCAGATCATGGTTGTGACCCTGCAACACCAAGCACAGATCATTCCAGAGAGTACATACCTATTCTAGTATACGGTAGAAGTATAAAAAACAATGTTAATATAGGGACCAGAAAATGTTTTTGTGACATAGGTGCAACAATATTGGATTTACTTAGCATAAAAGGCGAAATAAAAGGTGAATCATTTAAATCATTAATACTACAGGAGTGATTAATATGATGGAAATGAATAAAAAAATATCAGAAGCAAAGATATATATTGAAAATAATATAGTAGAAAAACCTGAGATAGGTCTCATATTAGGCTCAGGATTAGGAGTATTAGGTGATAGAGCAGAGAATCAAAAAATTATAGATTATGCAAATATACCTAACTTTCCTATATCAACCATAGAAGGACATAAAGGCAGATTTATTTTCGGTGAAATCAGTGGACGAAAAGTTGCAATAATGCAGGGAAGGTTTCATTATTATGAAGGTTACGATATGAAGGAGACAGTTTTTCCTATATGGGTTATGAGATTGCTTGGGATTGAAAAGCTAATTGTTACAAATGCTGCAGGAGGTATAAATACCGATTATAAACCAGGTGAACTAATGCTGATAAAAGATCATATAAATTTTATGGGAAAGAATCCGCTAATTGGACCTAATCTTAGCAGCATGGGAACAAGATTTCCCGATATGTCAAATGCATATTCAAGCAGATTAAGAGATTTAATTAAAAGCATCTCATATAAACTGAATATACCAATTAGAGAAGGGGTATATGCTTCTATGACAGGTCCTGCTTATGAAACACCTGCTGAAATAAAAATGTTAAGAATTATGGGAGCAGATGCTGTTGGCATGTCAACAGTTCCTGAAGTAATTGCTGCAAACCATGCAGGAATGGAAGTAGCAGGAATATCCTGTATAACTAACATGGCTGCTGGTGTGCTGGATAAACCATTGAGTCATGAAGAAGTTATTAAGACTGCTGATGAAGTTAAGGATAAGTTTATTAAATTGGTTATTTCAATTATAAATGAGATTTAGGGGGTTATAACATGAGCTATATAGATAAAATAAATAATGCCTATGAGTACATTAATAATATTTTACCCTGCAGACCTCAAATTGGAGTTGTACTGGGTACAGGCTTAGGTACGCTGGCTGATCATATTGAGAATAAAGTAATAATAGAGTATAACAGTGTACCGGATTTTCCTGTTTCTACTGTAGAAGGACATGCAGGACGATTTATTTTCGGAGATATGGAAGGAAAAAAGGTGTTGGCAATGCAAGGCCGCTTCCACTATTATGAAGGTTATTCTATGAAAGAAGTAACTTTACCCATCAGGGTCATGAAAAAACTGGGTATTGGTATGCTTATTTTAAGCAATGCTTGTGGCGGCTTGAACAAAGCTTTTTCAGCCGGTGATATTATGATAATTAAAGACCATATAAACCTGATTGGAGATAATCCATTGATAGGTGCTAACCTTTCGGAGTTTGGACCTAGATTTCCTGATATGTCTCAAACCTATGATCATGAGCTAATTGAATTATGCAAAAAAATAGCATCCAGATTGAATATAAAAGTACATGAAGGCATTTATACTGCAGTTAGCGGACCTAATTATGAAACAAAGGCAGAGTTGAACATGTTAATTGTTGCTGGTTCTGACGCAGTAGGCATGTCTACAGTACCAGAGGCTATAGTAGCAAGACATTGTGGCATTAAAATATTAGGACTTTCTTGTATAACAGATATGGCTATACCTGATGCTTTGGTTCCTCTTAGCCATGAAGAAGTAGTAAGAGTAGCAGAAATGGCAAAACCCAAATTTGTTAGTCTTGTAAAGGAATTCATCAAAGAGGTGAATATACATGAGAGCCTATGATGTTATACTAAGAAAAAGAAATGGATTTGAACTATCAGAGGAAGAAATAAATTTTTTTATTAATGGAATAATGGATAATAGCATTCCAGACTATCAAGCTTCTGCTTTGCTTATGGCTATTTATTTCAAAGGCTTAAGCAAAAAAGAAACAGCACAATTAACTATGGCTATGGTTAATTCAGGGGAAGTATTGGACTTGTCATCTATTAATGGCGTAAAGGTGGATAAGCATTCTACAGGCGGAGTAGGCGATAAAATAAGCTTGATTGTTATACCTTTAGTCGCATCTGCTGGAATTCCCGTAGCTAAAATATCAGGCAGAGGGTTAGGACATACAGGTGGTACAATAGATAAACTTGAATCAATATCTGGATTTAGAACCGACTTAAGTACTGAAACCTTTTTTAATAATGTAAATAAATATAAAATGGCTATTGCAGGGCAGACAGACAATATTACTCCTGCAGACAAAAAATTGTATTCTTTAAGAGATGTAACTGCTACAGTAGATAGTATACCTTTGATAGCTAGCTCTATTATGAGCAAAAAAATTGCTTCTGGAGCAGATTCTATAGTATTAGACGTAAAAGTAGGTTCAGGTGCTTTTATGAAAAACATGACTGAAGCAATAGAATTAGCTGAAACAATGGTAGATATCGGTAGAGCATTAAACAAAAAAACTATAGCAATTGTTTCTGATATGAATCAACCTTTAGGTCATGAAGTTGGAAATGCAAATGAGGTTAAAGAAGCTATAGATGTATTAAAAGGCAATGGTGCAGAAGATGAAACATATGTTGCATTGACAATAGCCTCTTATATGACAATATTAGGTGGAGCATTTAATACCTTTGAAAAGGCCTATTCATATCTGGAAGAAGTCATAAAATCAGGTGAAGCAGTTGAATACTTTAGAAGGCTAGTCTCCATACAGGGGGGAGATCCAAACATCATAGACAATCCTGACTTGCTACCTCAAGCAAAGAATCATATAGAAATAAAATCAGAGGAAGAAGGATATGTTTACTCAATAAACGCAGAAAATATAGGTGTTGCAGCAATGCTTCTTGGAGCAGGTAGAAGGAAGAAAAACGATCCTATAGATCATGCGGCAGGCATTACTCTTATTAAAAAAGTAGGGCAAAAAGTTGCGAAAGGTGAGACCATTTGTATACTTCATACAAACATGAGTAAGTGGGATGAAGCATATAAAGTTGCAAAAAGTTCTTTTGAAATAGGGGAAGCTAAGAAAACGTCTTCACCATATATACATAAAATAATACAATAGTCATTTATCATATAACAACTAAGAAGGATGCGAATAACAATCCTCCTATAGGGAAATATAAGATTAAAACAACTATAGGAGGATTGTTATGATTAAGAAGAGCAGGAGTTTTTTGATATTCATCATTATTACGGCTATTATATTGCTTAATATGCCTATCTTGGTTAATAGCGATAATGAAGTGTCCCTTAATTGTAAATCTGCATTGCTTATGGAAGCCTCTACCGGCGAAATAATTTATGAAATGAACTCCCATGACAAATTAGAGCCTGCAAGTGTTACTAAAATTATGACTATGCTTCTTACAATGGAAGCATTAGAGAATGGCAGAATAAATTTAGAAGATAAAGTAACAATAAGTAGAAATGCCAGCAAAATGACTGGGACTTGTCTTTTATTAGAAGAGGGAGAAATAAGAACAGTAAATGATTTATTGATAGGAATTGCTGTTGAATCTGCTAATGATGCTAGTGTAGCAATGGCTGAACATATTGCAGGAAGCGAAGAAGAATTTGTAAGGATGATGAATGATAAAGCAAAAGAATTAGGTATGGCAGACACCCAGTTCAAAAATCCTCATGGTCTTCATGAAGAAGGTCATATAACATCCGCCCATGATATTGCAGTCATGTCAAGAGAGCTACTAAAATATGAGAAGATTTTTGATTATATATCTATATACATGACTAAGGTTACTGTAGGGAAGAAAAACAATGTGGTTAGGGAATTAGCAAATAAGAATAAGATGGTTAGATTTTACGATGATGTTGATGGAATAAAAACTGGATTTACAGAAAATGCGATGTATTGTATTTCTGCGACAGCTAAAAGAAATAACCTTAGATTTATAAGCGTCATTATGGGAGCCCCGAGTACAGGGTCTAGAAATAATGATGCAAGAAAACTGTTGGATTATGGCTTCGCAAACTATTCTACATATGCTGTAGGAAAAAAAGGTGATGTTATAAAGACAATAGAAGTATTGAAGGGAAACAAGAACACAGTAAACGCTATTATTGAAAATGATGTAAATGTTTTGATTAAAAAAGGTGAGGAGAAGCAAATTGAGAAGCAAGTTCTTATACCAGAAAAAATATCAGCTCCTTTATCTAAAGGTGATAAGCTTGGTGAAATAGTAGTCATTAAGAATGGTGAAACTATACAAAGCATACCCATCGTATCACAAGAAGATGTTTCTAAAGCAAGTTTTTTTAATAATATTTATAAGGCTATAAGATATTGGTTAGGAGATTAGTTTATTAACTAGATCCAAAAAGTAATGTCAGTAATGTACCTGACATTACTTTTTTTGATTAGGTCTTGACTCTATCAGTTCTTGGATTCGTTAGAACTGTTAATAAAGTCTTCCAATGGAAGCCTTTATTATGTTATAATACCCAGTATAAATCATTTATGGATTAAAACTCGAAAGGATGATACCATTTGCCGGGAATTGATATTATGGGCTTGCTATATAGATTACCTGCAGTGTTTATTGGCTTTTCATTTCATGAATTTGCCCATGCCTATGTAGCAAATTTATTGGGGGATGACACAGCAAAAGCTAGAGGTAGGTTAACTCTGGATCCCATGTCTCATATTGACCCTTTGGGTATTATCATGCTGATCATATTTCGTTTTGGTTGGGCGAAACCCGTCCCTGTCAATCCTTCAAATTTTAAGAATAGAAAGAAAGGTATGTTATTAGTTTCTTTGGCAGGCCCTGTTATGAATTTTATAATTGCTTTTATTTCATTACTGATTTATGTGTTATTATATAGCAGATATGGCTTTATGAATAGAGTAGTGTATAATATAATTATCAATATCTATTTTATAAACATTGGGTTAGGCGTTTTCAACTTAATACCTCTTCCACCTTTAGATGGTTCTAAAATCCTTGCAGGATTACTACCTGCCAGGCTAGAATATAATATGTACCAATATGAGCAGTATTCTCATATATTGTTATTGCTATTGATTTTTACTAATGCAATTAATTATATATTAAATCCTTTATTTATAGCTGCAGAAAGAGTAATATCTTATATGGTAGGAGTTTTCTTTTGAAAAGATTTAATTCAGTATAAAATTTAATTCTGGTGGTAATAAATATGTCGATAAATATAAAATTAGAGGTATTTGAAGGCCCTTTTGAACTGCTTTTTCATTTAATAGAAAAAGCAAAAGTAGATATATATGATATACCTATAGCAGATATTACAGATCAATATATTAACTATCTAAAAATGATGCAGAGTCTTGATATAGATTTAGCAAGTGAATTCTTAGTTATGGCAGCCACTCTTTTAGAGATTAAATCCAAGATGCTTCTCCCTAAAGCACCTAAAAATGATGAAATTGAAGATTCGGATCCTAGAGAAGAATTGGTTAAAAAACTTCTTGAATACAAAGCCTTTAAGGAACTCTCTTTTGTGCTTAAAGAAAAGCTTAGTATTAATGAGAAAGCCTTGTGTAAAGATTCTAATCTGGCTGATGAAATAATCGACTCCTTTACCTTACCTGACAAGCTGTCTATAGAAATCTTGTTAGAAAAGTTTCAAATGTTAATGAAAAAAAGAGAGTCATTTAATAATAGAGGTTTTGGAAAGATATATCGAGATAATATCACTGTAGAAGATAAAATAACTCAAATATTAAAAATTTTATCTTCTGCAAGAGTTTTGTATTTTGATGATTTAATATTGGATTGCATTAATAAATTAGAAGCTATCCTAACTTTTCTTGCTGTATTAGAGCTAATAAAAAGAAGAAAGATTTATGTAGAACAATCTAGTAATTTTGACAAAATTATTGTTAGGAGAAGATAGGCAATGGACATAAGAAAAATAAAAGCAGTCATAGAATGTCTTTTATTTGTTACAGGTGATCCTGTTTCATTAAAAGAGCTTTCTATTGTATTAGAAGTAGATCAAAATACATTAAGAAAAATTATCAATCAGTTAATAGATGATTATAATGATAGTATCAGGGGTATTAAAATAATTGAAATAAACGGTAGTTATCAATTATGCTCTAAGCCAGAGCTTTATGAATATGTTGAAAAGTTGTTGAAACCAAAGGCAAAAACAGGCTTGTCTCAAGCTTCTTTAGAAACACTTTCGATTATTGCATATAAACAGCCTATAACAAAATCTGCAATAGATTCAGTTCGAGGTGTGAAAAGTGATGCCTGTATCACAAGATTATTAGAGAAGGATATGATCAAAGAGGTTGGAAGAATGGAAGGCCCGGGTAGACCCATCTTATATGGAACTACAGATACTTTTTTAAGGTTGTTTGGGCTTAAAAATATCAGTGAACTGCCTCCGTTAAAAGATTTTGAATAAAGAATGGTACGCAAAAGTGTATTATTCTTTTATTTTTTGGCAAAATATTTCAAGAAGTAATAATTACTGGAGGAATAGTTTTGTTTTTTATATGGATAACAATTGCTCTTTTTGTTATGTCTTTTGCTATTTATCATGCTCATCTCAGATTAAGTATTACATATAAGAAGCTGAACAATAATGATATCATTATTGTTCAGCTATCTACCTTTTATGGAATTATAAATTATAGTATTGAAATGCCTGTATTAGATTTTATTAATAAAATGGACAGTTATATTATAAAATTCAAACTGGGAAATAAAAGAAGAAGGAAAATAAAATATAAATTTAACTTCAAAAGACCTAAAACTATTGGTGAGTTTTTTGATATGCTGGTTAATTTCATTAATAAATATAAGCTTCATAAAGAATCAGCAGATTATATAATCAAAAAAACATATACAAAAGACTTATCAATAAAAATTGAGTACGGTCTTAACGATGCATATATAACAGCTATATGCTACGGACTCTTTTATATATTGATAACTAATATAATTATCTATATGCAGTCACATATGAGCCTGCAAGTAAAAGATATCATTTTAAAGCCCTTTTTTAATAAAGAAGTTTTTAATTTGGAATTCAATTGCATAATTGGCATTAAGATAGGACATATTATTAGTGCATTAAAAATGTTTATAAAAACTTCAAGAGGAAGTGAGATAGATGGAACAGCCTATAGAAGGCCTTATGAAAACAACTATGGAAAATATTAAGGAAATGATCGATGTAAATACAGTTATTGGAGATCCGGTTGAGACTTCTGATGGAACAATTATTATTCCTATATCGAAAGTTGGATTTGCATTTATTTCTGGTGGAGGAGATGTTATAGGCAATAATGAAGATACTTCAAAATCTTTTGCTGGAGGAAGTGGTGCAGGTGTCTCAGTGAACCCTGTTGGATTTCTATCAATAAACCAGGGACAGCTTAGAATGATACCGGCAAGTTTTAATAATCCACTAGATCGTGTGATTGATATGATCCCGAGATTTATTGATAAAATCGAAAAGCGTAAATGTAAAGATGACACATTAAAATAATACATTAATAAAAACAGGGAGGAGTTATAATCCTCTCTTTTTTGTGTTATAATTATTCTTGCATGTATCCCATAATATGCCATGATTTTCGTAAGGAGGAAAGTATGGATTTAAAGAGTGCAGTAGATTTAATTTGGGAGAATAGAAAATATACAACAGATGATCCAAAAGAAATAATGAGCCATTTAAATGAAGAAGTAGCTGAATCTTTAAAAGCTTTATTGAAAGGTGATACAGATAGAGCAAAAAGAGAGTTGGAAGATGCCCTGTCTTGTTTATTTATAGCTCTTAAGGTATTCGATGTAGATTTAGAAGAAGCAATTAAGCACCAAGTGATCCAAATGAAAAGACGAGTAGGAAATGTTATGATTTTAAAAAATGACAAGGTAGAAATCTATGTAAACGGTAATCTAAAGGGTGGATGGTCGATATGGGGAGATGACGATATAAAAGAAGCTGAAAAAATTGCAAAAGAATTTGGATGTAAAATAATAAAGAGTTAAAGTTTAACACCTGTATTAAAAGTATTATATGCATCATTCTGTCAATAATAAATCTAAAAAGGTGATGGAGTGATTAAATGATACTTAAAAAAAACAACATATTTATTTTGCTGATAATCTTTGTATTTATGAATATATCAATTGCCAATGCAGCAGATATAGAAGCTAAGGCTTCAGTACTAATGGATGTAGAAACAGGTAGAGTATTATACAGTCATAATAGTTCACAGAAACTGCCTATGGCTAGTACAACTAAAATTATGACGGTCATCTTAGCCATAGAAAGCGGAAGGTTAGATGAAATTGTAAAAATAAGCAGAAATGCTTCAATACAGGAAGGTTCTTCTGTATACTTAAAAGAAGGGGAAAAGATAAAGCTTGAAGATCTACTATATGCCATTATGCTTCGTTCAGGAAACGATGCTTCTGTTGCAGTTGCTGAACACTTATGCGGAAGCGTGGAAAAGTTTGCAGAATTAATGAATGATAAGGCAAGGTCTATTGGAGCTAATAACACAAATTTTACTAATCCTCATGGCTTGCCTGATGATAACCATTACACTACTGCTTATGATTTAGGGCTTATTGCATGTTATGCCTTAAGAAACGAGAAGTTTGCAGAAATAGTAAGTACTAAGAAGAAAACAATACCTGGGCCCGAAGGAGAAAATTGGAATCGGGTTTTGACAAATAAGAATAAAATGCTCTGGCAATTTGATGGCGGTGACGGCGTAAAAACAGGCTATACTAAAAAAGCTGGCAGATGCCTTGTAGCCTCTGCAACCCGCAACGATTGGAAATTGGTTTCTGTAGTACTTAACTGTGGAGACATGTGGAATGCCTCTTCAAGGTTATTAGAATTTGGGTTCAATAATTATAAAAAGGTTCAAGCCATAAATAAAAATGAACCTTTTAAAGAAATTTCAGTTATTAAAGGCAAAAAGGAAAAAACAAAGATATATCCTAAAGAAAATTTATATGCCCCAATAAGAGTAGCAGGGGATAAAAACGAGGAAATAACTATTAAAGAAAAATCTTATGATAAAGTAAAAGCACCTATAATCGAAAATAGTAAAGCAGGAGAGTTGGAAATCTATATAGGTGACTTCTTTGTAGGAAAAACCGATTTAATATATAAAGAAAACATTGAATCAACAAGTATTTTGTATCATATCAAAAAAATATTAAAAAGGTTTTAACATGCTAAGGGGGTCTTAATATTGATAAGCGTTAGAAAGGCAATAGCTAAAGATATTAATGATATAGTCCAATTATTATCATCTATGGGGCTTAATGTTGAGGATATATATACTGATAAAGATTATTTTGTATATTATGATAATGATGTATTGTTAGGATGTGGAATGGCTTTCGCTGTAAGAGATTATTGTATCATTGATAACATACTTGTTGATGAAAAAAACAGGAGAAATAAAATAGGCACAGCAATAGCTAAGACAATAATGAATTTTTATGAGCGCAACGGAGCTAAAATTGCACTAAGCTTTGGTAAATGTGATGCTTTCTTTAAGAGTCTGGGATTTAGTATATGGTCTGATAAAGATTTGCCGAATTTTATAAAGAACATTTTAAAAAAAGATTTAAAACAAGTATATGCTGTTTCTTTGGAAGGATATTTTAAAAATTGTTGTTAAATTTGAATAATTAAAATATTTAGCTTGAAAAGTTTTTATTTTAAATCAATAATATTTATTAATTAAACGATATAGGGGGAAGTTTTTCTATGGCTAAAATCAAAATAACTGAAACAGCGCTTAGAGACGGACATCAGTCTCTTATAGCTACCCGAATGAGGACAGATGAAATGCTGCCTATTTTGGAAAAGATGGATGAGGTTGGGTATCACTCATTAGAAATGTGGGGTGGAGCGACCTTTGACTCTTGTTTAAGGTTTTTAAATGAGGATCCTTGGGATAGATTGAGGATTATAAAATCCAAACTGAAAAAAACTAAGCTTCAGATGTTGTTAAGGGGACAGAATATATTAGGCTATAAAAATTATCCTGACGATGTATTAGTTGAATTTATTAAGCGTTCTTTGGGAAACGGAATAGACATAATTAGAATATTTGATGCTTTAAACGATCTAAGAAATATTGAAAAAGCCATTGAGACAACTAAAAAATATGGTGGCCATGCGCAAGGCACAATTGTATATACAATAAGTCCGGTTCATAATATAGAATTATATGTATCACTGGCAAAGAGAATTCAGGACATGGGTGCTGATTCTCTGTGCATTAAAGATATGTCAGGCTTAATTACGCCATATATGGCATATAATTTGGTGAAAGAGTTAAAGAAAAGCATCAATATTCCTATACAGTTACATAGCCACTATACAAGCGGTATGGCTTCTATGGCATATTTAAAGGCTATTGAGGCAGGAGTTGATATAGTTGATACTGCTATATCACCATTTGGTTTAGGCACATCTCAGCCAGCAACAGAACCTATAGTAGCAGCATTGAAAGATACAGAATATGATACTGGTTTAAACTTAAATCTCCTGAATGAAGTAGCTGAGCACTTTAAAACCATAAGAGAAAAGTACATTGAACAAGGTGTTCTAAATACTAATGTATTTAATGTAGATACAAGGGTATTATCTTATCAGATTCCCGGCGGCATGATGAGCAATCTGTTATCACAGCTGGCAGTACAAAATGCCACCGACAAATTTGAAGAAGTTTTAAAGGAAATACCAAGAGTAAGAGAGGATTTAGGTTATCCTCCTTTAGTTACACCTACAAGTCAAATTGTTGGAACGCAAGCAGTATTTAATGTAGTACTTGGAGAAAGATATAAGATGATACCATCAGAAATAAAAGCCTATGTAAAAGGCCAATACGGTAAACCTGTTGTCCCAATTTCAGAAGAAATTAAAAACAAAATTATAGGAGATGAAGAAGTAATAACTGTAAGACCGGCAGATCTACTACCTCAGCAGTTGGAAAATTATAAGGAAGAGATAAAGGAATATTATGAGCAAGAAGAAGATGTTCTTACCTATGCTTTGTTCCCTCAAGTAGCTTTAAAGTTTTTCAGTCTAAGAAAAGCTGAAAAATACAAAATAGACGACAATCTTTTGAATAACAAGGATATGACTTATCCGGTGTAGCATTGTTAAGCCCCTGTTAGCAGGGGCTTAACATTTATTATGAAGATATATGCTAATATTATCTCCACAGCAAACTTTGATAACCTTTACTCTTGAGTTATACTTAATTTTTTCCCCACATTTTAGGCATATATAATTGTTATTATAAACTTTATCATAATAAACTTCTGTAGGAAGTGAGCTATACTTATCCCAACTTTTCCATCCTGTTTTGCAGTATTTTACTCTATTATCGTAATCTGCATAGACCCATTTCAACAACCTTTTAAGATGGAAAGGATATTTTGTATATATGATAAAATCTCTGGGCAACCCTAAACTAATTGAATATTCTTCAAAGGTCTTCTCTATTAAAGACTGCAGTGGATCAAGAATTTTTGTACATTTAAATTTATAGTTTAAGCTTTTTAAGTATTTTCTTGCATCTTCAAACATGTACCCCTGACAAATTTCTATACCCTCATGTTTATCAACGTTTAAATCTGCTAGAGCATTTTTTATTATTTGTGTAGTATAATATAAGTATGATTTATTTTTGAAATTCTTTTTATTATATAATATTGGTGGTATTATCTCATAGTAATATTCTCCTGTTTCACAACGAAGTGCGGCGATACAAGTACCACCGATTAAACTGCCACTTCCTGCGTCGTCAATCTGTACCATTTTTTCACCTGCAATTCATATTTGGATAATATATTGTATGGAGAATATTAATTTTTTAAACATTAGGAGGCGTTATGTTGAGAATATTGGTATCCAATGATGATGGAATAAACTCATCAGGCATATATAAACTTGCAAAAGCATTATGCAAATTAGGTAAAATATTGGTGGTTTCACCTGAATCAGAAAGAAGTGCCAGTGGCCACTCTATAACCATGCATAAGCCACTAAGAAGTAATAAAGTTGATTTCTATGATTCAGGCATAGAAGCTTGGAGTATAAATGGAACACCATCTGATTGTGTAAAATTTGCATTGGAAGTATTAGCAAAAGGACAAATAGATTTGGTAGTGTCTGGAATTAATAGAGGACCAAATATGGGCACTGATGTTTTATATTCTGGAACTGTATCAGCAGCAATCGAAGGAGCTATATATGGTAAACCCTCCATTGCGTTTTCTTTATGCTGTGATGAAGAATGCGATTTTGAACTTCCTGCTATGCTTGCTGCTGATATTTGTAAAAGTCTTTATGAATTCGGAATTGATAAAGATACTGTAATGAATGTGAATATTCCATACATCCCTTATGAAGATATTAAAGGTATTAGAATAACAAGGCTTGGGGTCAGAAAGTATAAAAATAGTTTTATTGAAAGAATAGACCCTCGAGGTAAAAACTATTATTGGTTAGCCGGAGAACTTGATGAAACAGAAACCGATGAAGATACAGATATTAAGGCTATAAAAGATAATTATATTTCTATAACTCCAATAAAAATAGACTTAACAAGTGAAAGCCTTTTAAATAAAATGAAGGAAGTTACCTGGAATTTACCTAAAAAATAGATATGAAATAATACAGAAAGCTTTCTCAAAGATAAATAAATCTAGAGGAGGCTTTCTGTATTATTTTTTTTAAAAAGCTGGTTTCATTATTGCAATAATTAAGATAATATTATATACTAAAAATGAAGGCAAAATTGCATTTTTTAAAATTATAAATAAAAAATGAAACTAAAGTTGCATTTTATTTTGAAGGAGGAGAAATATATGAATAACAACGAAACCGTAACTGATAAGCTAGTTGTTAATGAAAATTGGTGCAAAGGATGCGGTATCTGTGTTAAGTTTTGTCCCAAAAATGTATTAAAAGTGGAAAATGAAAAAGTTAAAATTATCGATATCGAAAAATGCATACAATGCGGGCTATGCGAACTAAGATGCCCTGATTATGCTATATATGTGAGGGGGAAGTAAAATGAAATCTAAGGCTAGATTGATGCAAGGTAATGAAGCATGTGTAGAAGGTGCTATTGCAGCAGGAATGAAGTTCTTTGCTGGTTATCCAATTACTCCTTCTACAGAAGTAGCAGAAATATCTGCTGAAAAATTACCTCGCGTTGGTGGAAGATTTATTCAAATGGAAGACGAAATTGCGAGTATGGCTGCTATAGTAGGAGCCTCATTAGCAGGTTCAAAAAGCATGACTGCTACTAGCGGTCCTGGTTTTTCACTAAAACAAGAAAATATTGGTTATGCAGCACTGGCAGAAGTTCCATGTGTAATCGTTAACGTACAAAGAAGTGGTCCAAGCACAGGTTTGCCTACATCACCTGCACAGGGTGATATTATGCAGGCTCGTTGGGGTACTCATGGAGATCACCCAATAATTGCATTGACTCCTTCTTCAGTAAGAGAAACATTTGATCTAACTGTTAGAGCATTTAATCTTTCAGAAAAATATAGAGTACCAGTAATACTTTTGATGGATGAAGTAATCGGACATATGAGAGAAAGAGTTGAACTCCCTGATGCCTCAGAAATCGAAATAATAAATAGGAAAAAACCTGCTGTAGGCAAAGATGAATACTTGCCTTACAAGGCTGATGAAGATTTAGTACCTCCTATGGCTTATTATGGAGATGGCTACCGATTCCATGTAACTGGTCTTGCTCATGACGAGACAGGTTTTCCTACTAATAATCCTGCAGTAGCAGATAAGCTTTATAGAAGGCTAATGGATAAAATTGAAATGCACAAAGATGACATTGTTCAGTGGGAGGAAGAAAACACTGATGATGCTGATATAATAATTGTATCTATAGGCGGTGTTTCCAGAGCTCCTGATACTGCTATGAAACAGCTTAGAGAAAAGGGAGTTAAAGTGGGAACATTCAGACCTATTACAGTATGGCCATTCCCTGAAAAGAGACTATTAGAGTTGGCAAATAAAGTAAAGACTTTTGTTGTTGCTGAAATGAACTTAGGCCAAATGGCTTTAGAAGTAGAAAGAATAATAAAAGATAAGGCTGAGCTAAAGAAGGTTAATAAGGTTAACGGAGAAGCAATATATCCAGAAGAAATTATTGCAAAAATAGAGGAGGTGCTCTAAATGCCAAGTGCTTTAGTTAATGAATATTTTAGAACCAACAAGTTACCACAGATTTGGTGTCCAGGATGTGGCCACGGTATCATAACAAGAGCTATTACAGCTGCAATTGACAAATTGGGTTTAGAAAGAGATAAAATTTGTATAGTATCAGGTATAGGATGTTCCTCAAGAGCTCCAGGATATATGGACTTTGATACACTTCATACAACCCACGGAAGAGCTTTAGCTTTTGCAACTGGAATAAAAATGGCAAATCCAGAAATGAAAGTTATTGTTATTACAGGTGATGGAGATGCTACTGCTATAGGTGGCAATCATTTAATCCACGCTTGTAGAAGAAATATTGATATAACTGCTATTGTATTTAATAATAACATTTACGGTATGACAGGCGGTCAGTATTCTCCTACTACTCCTAAATTTGATAAAGGTACTACAGCTCCATATGGAAACATTGATAAAGCTTTTGATATTCCAGCTTTAGCTGCTGCTGCCGGTGCAACATATGTAGGAAGATCTACAGCATACCACACACAGCTTTTAATATCACTTATAGAAAACGGAATAAAAAATGAAGGTTTTTCATTGATTGAAGCTCTAAGTGTATGTCCTACTTACTATGGCAGAAAAAACAAAAAAGGTTCTGCAGTAGAAATGTTAGAATGGCAAAAGGATCATGCTGTTAATATTTCAGCAGCTTCAAAAATGACTCCAGAATCATTGGAAGGTAAATTCCTAATAGGCGAATTTAAGAATAGCCCAGAACCAGAATATACTAGCGAATATCAAAAGATTATCGATAGGTTTAATAAGGAGTGATAAAGTAATGGATAGGCATGAAATCAGATTAAGCGGTTCAGGAGGACAAGGACTTATTACTGGAGGTATAATACTAGCAGAAGCAGCAATCATGGAAGGTAAAAATGCTGTTCAAACCCAATCCTATGGTCCGGAAGCTAGAGGCGGTGCTAGTAAAGCTGAAGTAATAATATCCACTGAAAAAATCGATTTTCCCAAAGTAAGAGACTGTGATATTTTTTTATCTTTAACGCAAAAATCTTTTGACCAGTATAGCAAAGGCGTAAAAGAGAATGGCATAATGATCGTTGATGAATCTATTGACACCAAAAATACAAACATAAAAGTATATTCATTGCCAATAATTGATACTGCTCATAACGTATTAGGAAAACCTATGGTAACTAATATTGTAGCCTTAGGTGTTGTTGCTGCTATTTCTAAAGTAGTTTCTAAGGAAATTTTAGAGGAAGCAGTATTAAATCGTGTACCAAAGGGCACAGAAGAATTAAATAAAAAAGCATTAGAAATAGGCTATTCCCTTGGAGAAAATGCAGTTAAATAGATAGGGTCATTAAGAATTGTTTAATAAATTCATTTGAACAAATTAACACTAGGAAATTTATACTTTCCTATGAATTATAAAAGAATGGACTAGGGAAAATACAAGTAAGTAATGGGGTCATATAATGAATGAAAATCAGGATTTAATAAAAAAGATTCAGATGAGCTTTCATAGGCTGAGTAAAGGTCAAAAAATGATTGCTCAATACATTATGGAAAACTATGATAAAGCTGCTTTTATGACCGCTGCCAAATTAGGTGAAATGGTTGGTGTAAGTGAATCTACTGTAGTTAGATTTGCAAATGTATTAGATTTTGAAGGCTATCCTCATATGCAAAGAGAATTGCAAGAGATGATCAGGACTAGATTAACTACTGTTCAAAGAATTGAAATGTCAGCAGACTATTCAAATGAAGAGAATACAGTAAAAAAAGTTCTAAAAGCGGATATAGACAACTTGAGAATGACTATGGAGAGTATAGATTTTAAAGTGTTTGAAGAAGCTGTAAAAGCTATTGCAGATGCCAAGAATATTTATATAGTTGCTATGAGAAGCTCCACAACATTAGCTGACTTCTTAGCTTTTTATCTAAATTTAATTAGAAGTAATGTGTATGTAACAAGCCGATCAGTTTCAGATACCTTTGATATACTTTTTAGAGTCAATAAAGATGATTTGGTAGTTGGTATTGGTTTCCCAAGGTATTCTTCAAAGACAATAGAAGCCCTAGACTATGCTAAATCCCAAGGTGCTAAAGTTCTTGCTATTACTGATAGCTTAATATCTCCTTTAGTATCATATGCTGATTATACTCTTACTGCTAAGAGCAACATGGAATCCTTCGTAGATTCCTTGGTTGCTCCTTTAAGCTTGCTTAATGCATTAGTCATTGCAGTTGGTATCAAAGAAAAAAGAAAAGTTGCTT
>NZ_JAWLCK010000014.1:0-36992 GCF_041687175.1 Lutispora sp. | reverse complement strand
TTTTGTAAAATTTTTGTTGTTAAAATAAAAAAAGAATCAATTCCCCAAATTTTTACTTAGGCGCTCTTATGAGTGCTTTTTTTTTGGGAGTTAAATTAAATGAATTTTATAGTTTACAAGTATCTATATGCCAGGAGGGTTTATTGAGAAAATGAATATCAATAACATATACGGAGAAAGAAATGCACAAGAAGAGTATAGAGATTATGATGCTATATTTAAAACAAAGACTTCTGTTCCAAAGCTACCATCAAAATATTTCAATCGAAATATGTTATTACAAGTTCTTGATAAAATTCTTTATAAGCATCTAACTATAGTATGTGCTCCTGCAGGATGTGGGAAGACAACTCTAGTTGGCTCTTGGATTAACAAATACATAAAAAAATGCAACATATTATGGTATACCCTTGATAAAGAAGATAATGATCCTCAAATATTTTTTAGAAACTTTAGTTCTGCTATTGTAAAATCAGATTTATGCAAAAAGAATGATTCTATAGAAAAAATTAGATATTACACATCTAAGTCAAAGATAGATTTGCTGATAGCAATTATAAGCGAGCTACCTAATAAAGTGGTTATGGTACTGGATGATTTTCAATGCATAGATAATATTGAAATTCTTGAATCTATCAGGTATTTGCTTTCCTATATACCAAAGAACTTACATGTAGTAATTATTAGTAGAGAAGAGCCTAATCTTCCTCTAGCTAGAATGAGATTACATGATGATTTATTAGAGCTGAAATCCAATGACTTAGCATTAACTAAAAAAGAAATAATTGAGTATTTTCAAGATGTTATGGGAACTTGTCTTAAAGATGAAGAAGCTGAAAAGCTTTCACACATGACAGAAGGTTGGATGGCCGCAATAAGGTTTATAGCTTACTATATAGAGGAGCATAGCTGCAAAAGATATATACTGGAAAGCTATGAAGGAAGCAAAGTTTTTATAATGGAGTATCTTATGCAGGAAATATTTGAAAAACAGCCTGATAGTATTCAAAAATTTCTATTAAAAACATCTATATTAGAAATATTTAATGGCTCTTTATGTATTGAAGTTACTAAAGATAACAATACGCATTTGATACTTGAAAAGTTGGAAAAGGATAATCTGCTTATTAGTGCTCCTTATATGGATAGTATTTATTATAGATATCATAATCTATTTTGTGAATTTTTAAGAAATAAACTTAAAAGCACTTATCCATACTTGGAATCTGAATTGTACTTAAATGCTAGCAAATGGTATGAGAACGTAAATCAAGTAAAGGAGGCTATTGAGTTCTCACTTAAATCAAACAACGTTGATAATACTATAAGACTATTAGATAAATATTGGTTTTACATGTTAGTCAATAAAGATGAAGCCAGACTTATAAGCTTTATAGAAGAACTGTCATGTGATATTATCCAAAATAATGCTAAGCTTTGCATTATTTATGCCCTTGCTTTTGCTAATAAAGGAATACTGGGGGCAGAGAGTAAATGTTCAAATAAATGCAAGATAGATTTAGAGGATAAAGTTTTTGATAATTATAAAGGAGAAAAAAAGCTAATATATGCAACCATCTCTTTTCTGTCTGGTGATAAACATAACTCACTCAAGCTAGCCGAGGACGCTCTTAATCATCTGGAGAAAAATAACTTTTGTCTTTATTTTGCATATGAAATAATTCTACAATGCCGTATAAGTGATGGAAATCTTGATATTGCTGAATCGATTCTTAAAAAACAGAGAGAAGAAATCAATCATATATTTAAGTATAATAAGAAATTAGTAGACATACTTTATAAGCACAAAGTGTCGCAAATAAAATGCATGGAAGGAGATTTTTATAATACAAGAATCATACTTAATGATTTACTTAATGACATTCCCAAAAAAGAAATATTCAATAATTATCTAATGTACTGTAACTTGGGGCTAGCATATTTGTATTCTGAACAATGCGAGTTAAATCTGTCAAGACAGTATGCAAGTAAAAGCTTGAGCCTTAGTCTAATAACAGATGATTCCATAAAAATAGTTCAAAGTTATATTATATTTGCACGCATATGCTATATGGAAAACAACTATGAAGAAGCTGAAAGTTATATTAAAGAGGTTGATAGAATATGTTGTAAGTTTAATCTGAAACTTATTATACATTTATGGTTTTCGGATATAACAAGAATATTAATCGCTATAGGTAATTTTGGGTTATTACATTCAATGATGGATAAGTACGGAATTAGAGAAAATGAAGATTTTCTTATTATGAACAATAGTCATAATTTTGCTATGATCGATTACTACATAGCCATAGATGAGATAAATAAAGCGAAATACCTCATTGAAGGCTTGTCAGAAAATACTATTAGTTCAAGAAGTTATTGGGATAAAGTTTATGCAGCAATATTAAAGTCAAAAATTCTAATGCGTATGGGTCAGGAAGATGCTGCCTTAGAAACTTTTGAGTATGCTCTACAGGCATCTTATGAACAGGAATATATATATACATTTATAAGCCATGGTAGGGATATCAGAGAAATGGTTTTAAAATATATTAACAGTAAGAAAAAAAAGGATATTGACTTTAACGAAGTATATAAATTTGCTGTTAGGCTTTTGCAATGTTTCAAAGATGAAGGTAAAACCATCGAAAGGAACAATAAAGAAATAAAAACAAAAGCTTCATGTCTTAGCGAAAGAGAATTAGAGGTAATTATGGCTATGCATTCAGGTCTGACGAATAAAGCTATAGCTGAGATGCTTTATATATCAGAAAGTACTGTAAAAAAACATATTAGTAATATATTTAAGAAATTAGAAGTAAAAAATCGTACTAGTGGAATCATTGCAGCGCAGAAATTGGGTTTGATTAGATAGGATATTTCTTTGAGAGATTATTAAACTAGTTATTTTAATCTCTGATGGCAACATATGAATATGTATTGGACATATAGATAAGGTTATTTGTGAAGCTTAACCTTTGAGAATCACAAATAACCTTATCTATTTATTATGTAACATATGATTCAAGTTAAACAATTAATATAAAAATGTAGCAGACAATACAACCAATATATACTACTTTCGTACACTTAATATTTAATTGTAGAAAGCTATAATAAGTGTTGTGACAAAATAATACTATAATTGTGCTAATATTACAATTTTCATAGATGTTTGAAATAGTATTAGAAAGAAATTGATTTATATCAGAAACTGACTCTAATAATACTGAAGTTATTTTGATGAAAAGGAGATATAATATGCATCTTTAAAGTACAAGTTAATTGTCATGATACTAATACTTGTAATTACACCATTTATAGCATCAAGCTGCTTAAGTAATTATTTTATTATGAAGGATTATGACAAGATTGTCGAAGAGAATAGCATATCATACGCAAGCTCTATAGCAAACAATGTTAAATTATTTATTGAAAAAGCATATAGCGTAACTGAAGAGATTGCGAACAATAGTGACGTAATCTCTTTTGAAAAAGAAAAACAAGAATCTGTTTTAGTTAATAGTATTAAGCGAAATACATATTTCGAACTCTTTTTTATACAAGGTACAGATGGAATGCAAACAGCTAGATCTTCAGGTACTTTAGGGGACAGATCTAATCGCTGGTGGTTTACCAAAATTATGAGTGATAATAAGCCATTTGTGACAAAGTCATACTATTCATTAACAGGTAATGTTGCTGTTTCTTCTATTATATTACCTATTTATTCTGATAATTCAACCCTTGTAGGGATAATGGGGGCAGACTTAAAGCTAGATAGTATTCAAAAAATAGTCGAAGAATTTCAGCAAAAAAGTGGATGTTATGCTTTTGTAATTGATGGTGAGGGTGTAGTTATAGCACATCCTGATAGTAATCAAGTTACAGAAATGTATAACTATAAGCTACAAAATAGAACTGAACTCGTTAAGGATAGTAATGGAAACATTGTAGAAGATGAGAATGGAAACCAAAAAATAGAGATTAAAGAAATAACTGTCCCGTCTGAGTTGAAAGAAATAGTTGAAGCAGCGCTATCGGGGGATAATGGGGTTATTAAATATTCAGATAACAATGGAGAAAAAGTAATAAGTGCATATAGTACTATACAGTTACCCGGCGAATCTGATAATTGGGCAGTAATTACAGTTCAGAAACAAGAAGATGCGCTTCAATTTATATATAATATACAACTTAGAAATATGATTATAGTTTTATTAATGATATTCATTGTTATTATCTTTGCCTATTCATTGTCAAGCAATATTGCAAAACCAATAACAGATTTATCGCAAATTATCACTAAATTATCATATTTTGATTTTTCTCATGATGATCGTAATGAAGTAAATAAATATTTTAATAGAAAAGATGAAGTGGGTACAATTACTAGAGCATTGAAAACTATGCAAGAAAATATATTAAACCTTATAAAGGAAATAGCAGGAGGCTCTCAGCGAGTTGCAGCTTCTTCCGAAGAGCTATCTGCTATTACACGTCAGTCTTCTATCTCGGCAGAAGAAGTAGCTAGGGCTATTGATGAAATCGCAAAGGGCATAAATGAACAAGCCAAGGATACAGAAAAAGGTTTTTTACATATTAAGGAGCTAGGTAATTTAATAGTTATAAATGAAAAATATCTTGAAAAAATGAATGCATCTACAAATGGTGTAGTCAAATTAATTGATGATGGTTTTAAAATTGTAAATAAATTAGTTGAAAAATCAAAACTTAATCATGATGCAGCTTTAGGTATTAATGATGTCATCATTAACACTAATAATAGTGTAGAAAAAATAGAAACTGCAAGCCAAATGATAAAAAATATTGCTGCACAAACTAATTTATTAGCATTAAATGCAGCTATAGAAGCTGCTAGAGTAGGAGATATAGGTAAAGGATTTGCTGTTGTAGCAGAAGAAATACGAAAATTAGCAGAACAATCAAATGAGTTTACAGAAGAGATCACAGATATTATTCATGAACTATCTGATAAATCAGAGCATGCTGTTGATTCAATGAAGGAAGTCGGTGTAATTGTAAAAGAGCAACAGGAATGTGTAGAAGCTACAAGTGTAACATTTGAAGGTATTAAACTTGCAACTGAAGATGTTAAGAACTCAATAATAAATATTGGCAAATATGTGCAAGAAATGAATGTTAAAAAAGAAGAGGTTATTCATATTATTGAAAATCTATCAGCTATTTCGGAAGAAAATGCGGCAGGAACTCAAGAAGCATCCTATTCAATGGAAGAACAGGCTACTTCTATAAAGGAAATAGCAAATGCAAGTGAATCATTGGCGAAGCTAGCTGAAGAAATGCAACAAGCCATAAGCAAGTTTAAGTATTAGAGAGAAGGAGGGTTTATTATGCCTTATACAAGAAGCGAGAGGAGAATAGTACATGACTATAATGCAACAGTAGTTTTGGAACTTAATGAAGAAGCTGAATTAGTATGTAATTTCCTTAAAGATTTATTTGAATATAACCAAGAGACAGCTTTTCATTGTACTAGAGTATGCAAACTTTCTATAGCGGTAGGTAAACTCTTTAATATATCTGAGTTAGAAATGAAGCGACTATGCATGGCCTCGATACTCCATGATATAGGTAAAATAGAAGTTCCTAAAAGCATCCTTAATAAGCCCTCATTATTAACGAATCATGAATATGAAACGATAAAAAAACATTCTCATTCAGGTTACATGATGATAAAAAAATTTGATTATTTAAAAGAATCTGCAGAGCTTATATTGTATCATCATGAGCGATATGACGGAAATGGGTACCCATATGGTATATGCGGCAAGGATATACCTTTTATTTCAAGAATAATCTCAGTTGCTGATGCTTATGATGCGATGATTTCCAAAAGGCCGTATCGAAGCGCTCTTTCAGTAAACGAAGCATTACAAATATTACATAAGGAAAAAGGGAAGCAATTTGATGGAGAGGTTGTAGATGGTTTTATTGAAGCTTTAGATAGTAAAATATCAAAATTAGATGATAGAGGAATAAGTGAAAAGAAAATTATGTTCTATGTAAAGTAAACATATTATCTATATATAAAAAAGGGAGTTGGATACAAGTGGTTGAAAGACAATATGTTATTTTTAAACTAGAAGATGAAGAATACGGTGTAGATATTAAGAATGTAAGAGAGATAACCGTTAACAAAACTACTACAAGGATTCCTAATACACCTGATTTTATTGATGGGGTAATAAATATAAGAGGAGATACGATACCAATAATTGATTTAAAGAAGAGATTTAATATTGCAGAAAAAGAAATAAACGGTAAAGCAAAGAGAATAATAATTGTGAATGTTGAGGACAAGCTTGTCGGATTTATTGTTGATGATGCTTCTCAAGTAATCAGAATTAATACTGATGACATTGAAAATCCTCCTGAGATTCTAACAGGAATAAACAGAAGTTATATATCCGGTATTGGGAAAGTCAATGAAAGAATAATTGTTCTGATTGATCTAGAAAGGTTGTTAAGCTATAAGGAAAGGAATATAATTCAAAATTCATTTGGCGAAGATTTGGAAAATAAAAAGGAAAATTGATTCAGATAATATAAAAGAATTGGCAAACAATTTTCTTAATAGATAAAGGAAAATAAAATTTTGGAGGTTATTATTGTGTCAAGATTTAAGATTGGGAAGAAAAACAGCCCAGAATCAATAAAAAGTGATAGTACAAAACAAATAAAAACGAATAAGTCAATTAAAGGGAGATTAATTATATTACCTGTTACAATAGCTTTCATAGCCATAACAGTAATATGTGTAGTGTCTTCACTCTCTATTAGAAGAGATTTGATTGAGCAAAAGAGAATTGCAGGATATGAATTAATAGAGCAAGTTATAAAAAGTATTCAAGATAACAAAATGGCAATGGATAAGATTAATGAAATCTTCGAAGATAAAATCAGATTCGCTGGAAAGGTTGTAATAGATAATCATGATAAGCTAAGCAATGAATATTTATTAAAGCTATCACAACAACTACAAGTAGATGAACTTCACTGGTTCAATAGTGAGGGGGAAATTTTATATAGTACTGTAGAAGGATATTTGGGATGGAAAGCATATGACGGTCATCCATTATATGAATTTATGTTAAGCGACCAAAATGAAATGATGGAAGATATAAGAAAAGACGATAAGTTCGATAAACTCTTGAAGTTTGGAGCACTGAAAAGAGAGGACGGAACATTTGTACAAATAGGAATGAATGCTGAAAAAATACAGGGTATAGTTGATTATTTTGACTATCAAAGAATTGTAGATAGCCTAGCGAGAAAGGATGATATAATATACGCTATTATTACTAACGAAAATGCTTTTTCATTAGCCTCTAGTGATCCTAGTCTGTTAGGAAAGGATCTTTCTTATGATGAAGGTACTGCTTCTGCAGCATTAAACGGGGAAAAATATGATACAGTCTATTACTATCAGAGTGAAGGTTCATCTGAAACTATTCCAGCTTATGATGTGTTTGTACCTTTGAATTTAAACGGAAAGCATGCTGGGGCTTTAAATATTGGTTTCTCTATGGAAAATGTATATGCAGCCATAAAAACAAATATTATAATGGTTGTTTCTATTGGAGTAATGGTTTTTGGTTTATTAGTTGTTATATTGATGAAATCATCCATGAGCATAATAAACCCAATTAATGATTTATCACAAATTCTTGATAGATTATCAAAATATGATTTAACTTTTGATAAAAATAGCCGAGCAATGAAATATTTAAATAGGAAAGATGAGATAGGAATTATTACAAATTCCCTGGCAACTATGCACAACAATTTGATTAACCTAATTAAAGATATAAGTGAAAGTTCTCAAAATGTTGCTGCTTCTTCTGAAGAACTTTCAGCCATCAGTCAGCAATCCACTGTAGCTACAGAAGAAGTTGCCAAGACTGTTGAGGGAATAGCAAATAGGGCAAGCGAACAAGCTAGGGAAACAAGAGAAGGCAGCATAAGCATTGAGGAACTAGGCAATTTTATAGAGAAGAATAGGCAGGCTGTGAAAAATCTTACTAATGCTGCTAATGAAATTGATAAGCTGAAAAGTGAAGGCTTGGAAGTTATAAGAAATCTAAATGAGAAATCACTAGCTAACAGCCAAGCTGCTGAAGAGATTAGTAAGATTATTATTAACACCAATGACAGTGCTGAAAAAATACAAAACGCCAGTGAAAAGATAAAAAACATAGCAGAGCAAACTAATCTGCTAGCTTTAAATGCAGCTATCGAAGCTGCAAGAGCGGGAGAAGCAGGAAGAGGATTTGCTGTAGTTTCAGAAGAGATTAGAAAGCTGGCAGAAGAATCCAATGTTTTTACAAAAGAAATTTCTACAATTATTCATGAACTATCCCAAAAGACAGGTGTAGCTGTAAGAACTATGCAGGAAGTAGGGGGTATAGTACAAGCTCAATCTGAAAGTGTTGATATAACAAGTAATAAGTTTAAAGGTATAGCTGAATCAATTGAAGATATGAAAAAGCTTATAATACATATTGATGAGTCAGAAGCAATGATGGAAGAAAAAAAGACAGAAGTTATTAAATTGATACAAAACCTTTATGCTATATCGGAAGAAAATGCTGCAGCAACACAAGAGACATCGGCTTCTATCGAAGAACAGACTTCCTCCATGGAGGAAATAGCAAATGTTAGCGAGTCATTAGCAAGTTTAGCGGAAGAGATGAATAGAAACATTAATAAGTTTAAGTATTAGTATTGATCTATAGAAACGGAGGCATTTGCATGAAGCTACAAGCTAAAATGATAATATCCGTTACGATTTTACTTATTATTGTGTTTTCTGTATTTGCTATAATATCATACTCTCTTGAGAAAGAACTGATATATAGAAATATGGCAGAAGTCACACAAGATAAGGTAAATGAAGTCATTGAATCAATAAGTACACAAGCAACTAAAAATGATTTATTGAGATTGGAAACTAATGGTGAATCACTATTAAAAGCCAAGACTCTTTCACTTATGATTGAAAATAATCCTCAGATTCTGGAAAATCCTTCGCAGTTGAATAAGATAAAGGAACTATTAGCTGTTGATGAAATAAATGTATGTGATGAAAATGGAATTATTAAGTGGACTACAGTAACTGATTATGTGGGCTTTGATATGAATAGTACTGAACAGACACGACCGTTTATGGAAGCTATAACAAATAAAGGTTTTGAACTTGCACAGGAACCAACAGGAAGAGGAATAGATGACAAATTATTTCAATATGTTGGAGTGGCAAGACAGGATAAACCGGGAATAATACAAGTAGGGCTAGAACCTGAAAGGTTACAAAAGGCGTTAGCCAGTAGCGATATAAAAAATATAGCCCAAGACGTAGTGTTTGGACAACAAGGGTATGTATTTATTATAGACAGTATATCAGAAGTTACTGTTAGTCATAAAGATAAATCATGTATAGGTGACGATGCTAACCAATTTGATTTTTATAACGAGATTAAAGGAAAAGAAAATGGTAATTTTATATATAATCATGATGGAATAGAAAAGTTCATGAGCTTTAAAGAAGCAAATGGCTATATAGTATGCGCAACTATACCCGTAAGTGAGTACACAGAAGGATTAACAGAACTATTGAGAAAAATGATAATCCTTTCATGTATAGCATTAGTTTTTTGTGCATTATTGCAGTTCATAATAATAAAATCAGCTGTTGACCCCATAAAGAATGTTTCCTACCATCTTTCTATGATAGCTGATGCAGATTTTACTAATGAAGTGTCAGAGAAGCATCTTGGAAGGAAAGATGAAATTGGGCTAATGGCAAAATCTGTAGAAGATATGCAAGAATCTATAAGAACTCTTATAAAAGAGATATAGCTTATCAATAGGTGTAATGGAATCATCAGTTGTATCTGCTGATAATATGAATAATTTAGGTAGTGAAATCGGGAAAATATCTGAAACAATAGAGGGATTGTCAGCAGGACTTGAGGAAACTGCTGCATCTACAGAAGAATTGAATGCTATATCTTCAGAAATGGGAAAAGTTGCTGAAGACATAGCAGATAAAGCTCAGCAAGGTGCCGAACTTGCACACAATATTAATAGAAAGGCTATGGATTTAAAAATAAGTTTTGATGAATCTCAAAAGAATGCATTAAAAAGATTTTATGCCACCAAAGAGAATCTTGAGAAAACTTTAGAAGAGTCTAGGGGAGTTGAAAAGATAAATGTGCTTTCTGAATCAATTATGCAGATTACATCACAGACCAATATGCTGGCGTTAAATGCTGCAATAGAAGCTGCTAGAGCTGGAGAAGCAGGAAAAGGCTTTGCTGTTGTTGCTGATGAGATAAGGAAGCTTGCTGAGGATTCTCGAGGAGCAGTGGAAGAAATAAATAAAATAACAGAAGTTGTTATGGAAGCAGTGTCTAATTTGGCATCAAGCTCAAGCGAGATATTAAACTTTATGTCTACAAATGTAGATAATGATTATAAATTAATGCTTAAGACATTAGAAGAGTATAACAATGATGCTACAATACTAAGTGATATAACAACAGAGTTTAGTGCAAATGCAGAAGAATTGCATGCTTTCATTGAGAATATATTAAACGCAATAAATGAGATTAGTTTATCCACCAATGAAGGCGCAAGCAGTGCTACATTGATTACTCAAAAAATAAACTATATTGATGAAAAAGCAAATGAAACCCTGGAAAGATCAAATAGTTTAAATAGAGATTCAAATAATCTTAAGAATCTAATATCTAAGTTTAAAGTTTAAAATATCTTGACCCTATAAAAGGCATACATTCTATGATTAAGATTATTCTATAGAAAATTTTAAGGGGGGATATAATGAGGTATATTTTAGCAAAATTTATTGGAGAGGATGATCCTTCATATTTTGTTAATGGAAAAATATATAAAGCTATAGCTCGAAGTGCTGATAGTAATGAATTAAGGATTATAGGTGAAAATAAAGAAAGCTACATATATGGAGCAAAGTACTTTGAAGCAATATTAGGTAAGATTTGTGATCTACCGATTGAAGGCAATGAATACTCTATACCAAAGAGTAAAAAAAGAATATTGATAATTGAATAATTACTATGAACAATATGAAATGAGAGGTGTTCCTGCAATAATTTATTGCATAATAAAATGAGGTTAAAAAAAGTTGATTATAGTTTAATCGGGAAAAATCTTGGAATGGCACTAAAGACAAATGATGGAGTAGTGATTGTCAATAGAGGGAAAGCAATAACAGATACTATAATAAATAAATTACAACAATATGGTTTTAATACTATATACATAGAAGATGATGATGTTAATATTACTGTAAAGAAGACAATTCCAGAGGATATCCACTTTGAGTATTTAAAAAAGCTAAATAGAATTTATAAAAAGATTATTGAAACAAATAGCTTTGATGAATCAGAATTGAATATTTTTGTAAGAAATAATTTGCTGTGTGATATTAGAAATGAACCTATTAGTTTGGGATTTGGCACAATTACCGAAAGTAATGACCTAGCTTATCATTCTCTTAATGTTTGCCTTATAGCTATGATGACAGGTATGAAATACGGTCTCGACCGGGATAAACTAGAAATTTTAATGAAGGCATCACTTCTTCATGATATAGGTAAATTTCTACCTGATAAGTATGGAAAAAGCCACGAGCAAAAAGCATATAATTTTTTCAAAAATTCAACTAATTCAATTTTGATGTGTAATACTATAAGATTTCATCACGAAACTATAGATGGACAAGGACCAGAGAAACTAGAATACAAACATCAAAGTGATTTAGTAAAGATTCTGAGTTTATGTAATGATTATGAGAATTCAATAACGATTAAAAAGCTTTTACCTAGTCAAAGCTATGAGAATATACAAGCTTTAACAAACTTCAAGTATGACCTAAAAGTATTTAATGCTTTTAAACATTCAATATATGTGTACCCTATAGGTCTAACTGTAAGACTAAGTAATGGTGTTAAAGGAGTTGTAGTTGAGCAAAATAGTGATATGCCAAGTAGACCAATTGTAAAAACAGAAAATGTTAAATATGACTTGATGGATCATTTATCACTTTTTATTGAGGCTATAGAAATATAAACTTTATCCATGATAACCTATTATATGAATTTTACTTATACTAATGACATAATATAATTCCCCAAATTTTTACTTAGGCGCTCTTATGAGTGCTTTTTTTTAGGGCCATGAAGCACTTTATACTTCTTGACCCTAAACGCTAAGCTACTTCCTTGTTATTGCTACCCTCCATATCTCTGGGCCTTCCTCAAGGTATTCCCATTGAAACTGATCCTTATATTCAGCCATTAATTGATAATAGAGAGGCTTTGGATCGTGATCATTGATAAGTTCCATATTTTCTCCTGGTTTTAGACCATTTAAGGTCTCGAATATAACAGGATGTTTATCTTTTGGTGGATATTTACGAACATCCACTTGTGCTGTGAAATCTTTCATTAATGATTCCTCCCACACTGTTTTCTTTTTAATAATTCAAGGAAGGTCAAAACTATCTTAGTTTTGGCTTGACCAATTGAATCACAAGAAAGGCTTCATTGATTTTTTGAATAGATGATAATGGAAGCCTTTTATTATTGTTTGTATATTTAATTGATATATGCTAAAGGTTTATTTTATAAGTTGCATTGTCCCATTTTAAGGAGAATGCTATAATCAAATCATCAGGCTTGTAGAAAAGGGGGTATGTACATATTGAAATCCTTCTTTCTGATCATAGTTTTATTAATATCTATTATGACAAATTTATTAACGGGGCAAGCTGATCCCTTCTCCATAGTTCAGGAAAAGCTAGATGGAATTTCAGTTGAAGAAAAAAAGGTGCTGGAACAACTTTTTATAGTTCTACAGGAAATCGATTTAATAGAGAGTGAAGGTAAGAGGATTGCCCAGGAAATATCGGAGATAAATGTTGATGTCCAAAAACTTGAAAGGGAAATTGCCATAGAAGAAGATGAATATAAAATAAAGCAGAATGGATTGGGACAGGTATTAAAGAGTTATCAGAGAATGGGGCCTGTGTCCTATATAGGCATAATACTGGAATCAGATAGTTTAAGTTCATTACTTAGAAGAATTAATATACTTAGAGATCTTACACGTGATACTGGAGAGATTCTTGAGAAAATCGAAGAAAGCAAAAACAGGCTTATGGAAAGCAAAAATAAGCTGAAAGATAATATACAATTGCTGGAAGACAGGCAGAAAGAGTTAGATCAGGCTTTGGAAAAAGCAAATAGGCTTAAAGATGATTTTGAGAAGTTTATATCCAACTTAGGAGAAGAAAAAGAATATTATAAGGATTATTTAGCAGATATGCAGATTGCATGGGATGAAGCAAAAGCTATGTTTTCCAAAACTGCTGAGAATTTTTCAAATATAGTGAGAGAAAACAGTTTATCTCCAGAGGATTTGAACCTGTCTTTTTCCATAGACGGAGTAAGAGGCTCTATAAAGGAAGATGGAATCAATGATATAATTTCAAAGCAAGCCGACTTAGAAGAAATGGTGATTGATTTTCAACAAGATATAATCAAAATAGAGCTGCCAAAGAAAAATCTAATATTGATTGGACATTTTATCATAGAGGGAGGCCACTCCTTGGTTTTTCGTGCAGAAGAAGGCAGCTTTTACGATATGAAGTTGGAGCCTGGTTCAATAGAAGAGCTTTTCAAAGAAAATCAGTTGGTTTTGGCTCTTAAACCTTTACTTGGCAACAATAGTACCCTGAAGTCTGTTGAAATAAGAGAAGATTACCTGGAACTGATGGTTAAATGGAGCCTATTCTAGAATGATGCATAGGAGGCGATATAATTGATAGAAGCTGAAGGTGTATGCCTTAATTACTCAAATGGTACAATGGCATTGAAAAATGTTGATTTACATATAGAATCCGGTGAAATGGTATATATTACAGGTCCAAGCGGTTCGGGAAAAACAAGCCTATTGAAGCTTTTTATGGGAATGGAGTATCCTACGGAAGGTAAGTTGACTGTTTTGGGACAACCTATAATCAGGGGACAAGCCTCCAATATAAGACAACTGAGGAGATCCATTGGGCCTGTGTTTCAGGATTTTCGTTTGGTAAAAGGCAGAACTGCTATTGAAAATGTTATGCTGGGTGCCAGATTTCTCGATATATCCAATAAAAAGCTGAAGGAAAGTGCAGTAATTGCTTTGGCTAAAGTTGGGCTGGAGAAAAAAATGTTTTCAATGGTTGAACATCTGTCATGGGGTGAGTGTCAAAGAGTGGCTATTGCCAGAGCAATAGTCAGAAGGCCAAGACTGATCCTTGCAGATGAGCCTACTGGCAATCTTGATATGGATAATGCCTTAAACATAATGGAGCTTTTTGCTTCCTTGAAGGAAGAAAACACTACTGTAGTTATCACAACTCATGCAACTCATCTCCTTAACAACTTAAAAGAAGGAAGGCATATTCATATCGAAGGCGGCATCATATATCAGAAAGGCTGGGTTGATTAGTGAAAACCATTATAAGCAATTTTGGTTATTTTTTAAAGGAAGCTAGAACAATCATTAAGATTAACTTGATGTCTAATATACTCTCTATACTGAGCATAGGATTGATTCTTTTTTTTGCTGTTGCCACTATATCAGGCTGGTGGATCAGCAACCAGGCGGTAGAAGTTTTAGAAGAAGAAGCGGAGATAAACGTTTATTTTGCAGAGGATATTGATGAGGATGAAGTTGACCATATGATGAAAAAAATCCATGCTTTGACTGGCGTTGAAGAAGTAAGCTTGGTGGATAAAAATGAAGCTTATCATAGAATGGAGGAAGTTCTGGGGAAGGAAGCCAAGGTATTGAAATATTTGGACGAAAACCCTTTTAGTCCCTATATTGAGGTGCAAATTGATTTGGAATCTATGGATTCTATTATAGAGAGGCTTAAAAGCATAGAAGGCATAGAACAGATAAGGGATAACAGAGAAATTCTAGACAAAATTCGTAATCTGTCATCTGTATTGAAGACCATCGGATATATATTTATCACAGCAGTAGGAGTTTCCACATTGATTATAGTATCTCATATAATAAGGACAGGAATTTACGAGAACAGAGAACAAATAAATACTCTGATATTGCTTGGTGCGCCTGATGGATTCATATCCTTTCCATTTTTAATTGAAGGTATGATATTAACCCTTGGAGGCGGTTTGTTGGCTTCATTATTATTATCACTATCCCTTAGATATGTTTACTCTGTCATGGCTGGACCCCTTCCGTTAATACCTTTACCTGATATGGAATCCATGGGAAGAAACCTGATTTCTATTATCATGCTTCTGAGTGCCGTTTTTGGCTTATTAGGCAGCCTATTTGGCTTGCGTTCAGCCAGAAGTCGGTAGAAGTATCTAATAACATGAAGAGGTATTTTGTATGAAATATAAAGAATGCAATGTTGTTTGTACCATGCATAAAATGCATTGCTCATCAGCATGTTTATTAAAACTTCATATTAGAGATGGTAAGATAGTAAAGATTACTTCAGCAGGTGATATTCCAAGAGAAAACTCATGGAAATCAGATAATTCAATAGCCCCCATACAAAGAAGGGCATGTGCCAGGGGTTATGCTGAACTAAATCACTTGTACTCTCCTGATAGAGTGAAATATCCATTGAAGCAAACTATAGAAAGAGGCAATCCAAGAGGGTTTAAAAGGATTACATGGGATGAGGCAATAGAGACAATCGCCCAATGGTATAGAAGTATGGAAGTTAGAAAAGATGAATTAGGTTATTATCCTATCCTTGATAAGGGCGGAATAACTCCTTACTTAGGCACATGTATAAGTACCTTTGGTAATCCGTCAGGTGGAAATGTTAATGGAGCAATACATGTTGCCCTTGGGGATAAAGGAAAGGTTAAAGGGAATTCTCCTATGGACATATTCAACTCTAAATATATAATAGTTTGGTCTAATGACCCTACAGCTACACTTCCATATTTATCATATATTTTGATTAAAGCTAAGGAAAATGGTATACCTATTACATTTGTGGATGCCCGCTATACAGAATCCATAGGAGCCCTTGCAACAGGTAAGAATGGTGTGCCAGGCTTTATTCTGGTCAGACCTGGTACTGATGGAGCCTTGATGGCTGCTATGGCCTATATAATATATAAGCGAAACTTACATGATGAAGAATTCATAAAAGAATACTGTTTTGGATTTTATCCCAATGATACTGTGACAAGCCATTCTACAGGATTTGATCCTGTAACTGATGAACCCTATAAGGGAAAAACTTACAAGATTCCTAAGGGGGAGTCCTTTATTGAATATCTGGAGACTTTGGAAAAGGAAAATGGCTCCTATGAAGGTGTTTTAAAGTGGGCTAGTTGTATAACAGGAGTTCCAATAGAGGTAATAGAAAAATTCGCCATAGAATATGCCACTGTAAAGCCTTCCTTTATATTCTCCAAATATAATGGCGGAGCCCAGAGGACTCATAATGGGCTTTATTATTCATGGATGATGATTGCCTTAAGCGCCATGACAGGAAATATAAATAAAAGAGGGGGAGGATTTGGAGAACTTAGAGGTGATGATGGCTATGAAGTAAAGTTCCCCCAGTTTGAGAAGTACAAGAGTGCAAAAAAGTATAAACCTATATTAGTATCCCAGTTTGCACTTAATGATGCTATAATCAGCGGCTTGGATGGCAGAACATCTGCACAGCTAAGGGAAGATGTGTTAAACATGAACAGTATAGATTTGGGAGAAAATGCAAGGCTTTATATAGAAGCATATATAAGAGGAGATACAAGCGGTAATATATTCAATCAGACTCAAAACATTAACAAAAGACGTATTGCGTGGAGCAAGCTAAAGCATATAGTTTCTTATGAAAGAAACCTTTCTCCAACTGCCATGTGGTCTGATATAGTATTGCCATTCCAGTCCATATTTGAAAACAGATGCAATTTTGAAAAGCATAGTTCTGCTGTATCAGATGTTTTTGTTCTCAATGGACCTGTAGATGCAATGTTTGAAGCAAAACCTGATGCAGAGATTAATAGACTTATCGCTAAGAAACTCAATATAGACGGGTTTGAGATAAACACTGATTATATTTCTTTTATGAAATATCAGTGGAGTAAGGCAGAAATTAATCCGGAATACAAGGAAATCAATAGCGACATTAAGCTCCCAGACTTTGATGAAATCATTAGAGAAGCCAATTTTCAGCTTCCTGTGCCAAAGGAAAAATTGCCTATTGTCTTAGGTGATTTCAAACCTGGTGAGTTTACTACAGAAACCGGGCGAATTAATTTTTATTCTCCATTTTTAGCTCAGAGGGGAAGAGCAGTGCTGAAAATAAATAAGGCACAATATGTTCCGTTGGCAAATGGTGCTGAGAAAGTAATTCTGGATGGAGGAGTAACAGGCAGAAAAGGTATAAAATATAGGCTTCAGTTTATAACTCCACATCCATTTAATAAAGCAAATGCTACTTATGATAATGTTCCTACCCTGAGAAATTTGAAGCCCCATTCTGTAGAAATGCATCCAGAGGATGCAAAGATTAGAAACATTGACAATGGAGATATGGTATATGTATATAATGATTATGGCTGCGTGAAACTTCCTGCTCGCATTACTGCTACTGTAAGTCCTGATGTGGTTGTTATTCCGCAGGGTTCCTGGTATAGACCAAGCCTGTCTGAGACATATGAAGCTTATTTTGATTCCGACTGCGACGGCATTGCAGAAAAACATATAGTGCCTGTTGATGTTGGTGGTTGTGTTAACACCTTAACGGAGGATTTGAATTCAGGTATATTAGACCCATATATAGATGGCTTAGGGCTAAATGCAGGTGGCGCCCTATGTGAGGTCAGTAAAGAGAAACCAATTTGATATGAGGTGCTAGATATGATGCAATGGGGATTTTATTTTGATCAAACAAGATGCATAAATTGCAAGACATGCGTATTAGCTTGCAAAGCTTGGAATCATGAAAGGCGTGGTGACAGCAGCATACATCCTTTCTTTACATGGGAGAAAGATGATAGATATAATGAGCCATCTGATTATGAGAATTTACCAGGGTCTGATGGAGGTATTAATTATAGTGAGTTTAATAAGTATTGTATGAAAGAAAATTGGAGAAGAGTAGAGAGCTTTGAGTATGGAGTCAAGCCTCCTGAAGTGTATACTATAAATCTAAGTATTTCATGCAACCACTGTGATAATCCAGCTTGTGTTGAGATATGTCCAACCAAGTATATATATAAAGAAGAAAAATACGGAATTGTTACCATAGATGAAAGTAAAATTTGCTTATCATGTGGGGCATGTAAAAAGGCATGCCCTTGGGACAGCCCTCAATTTTATGATGATATAGGGTTATATAAAAAGAATGACCCAAATACTCCTAAGATGACCAAATGTGATTTGTGTATTGATAGGCTGGAAGAAGGTTTGAAGCCGGCTTGTGTTGCAGCATGCATAGTGCGTGCATTGGATGCCGGACCAATAGATGAGTTGAAAAGCAGGTATCCCAAGTATTCGGAGGAGGCCCTAGGATTCAAGAGAGAGTCTTTTACTAAAAGTGGTTTAAGAATTGGACCTAATATAATATTCAAGAAAAGATGAAGGCATTGAAGGTAAATATATAATATACTGCCATATAAACATAAAAAAGCATATATGCAAGTGAACTGCACATATGCTTTTTTATTATGCATGGAACTTTGTACTCATTTGTCTATTGTTTATTTCCCTACTAATTGATATCTAAATATGAGGAAAGCTTCATTGCCTTTTTCTTTTATATCACCCTTCAAGAGGGTTACAATTCTACCATCATCCAGTGTGATGTTTGAACCGGCATTATCATTTAAATAAGCCTTCACCGCTTCAATTTGTTTAGGGTCAACAGTTTCCTTCACGCCCCAGGCGTGAGCAAGCGCAGCTTCAGCATCTCATGTTTCACAGAGCTTGGCTGTTCTTTCGTCGAGGGATTGAGAAATACTGTTTTTGAATGCAGCTTCAATATTATCGTCATGAGCAAATAACATATTTCATCCTCCAATTCTATTGTTTATTCTTATCCCATTTTAAAACAAGGTTTCTTGCTGCTTTTGCTTCATCTATTCTCCTTACTGGAGTATTATGAGGAGCAGTCTTTAGCATCTCCGGGTTTTCCTTTGCTTCTTGAGCAATTTTTATCATTGTGTCGATGAATCCATCAAGAGTTTCTATGCTCTCAGTTTCCGTAGGTTCTATCATAATGGCTTCACTTACAATGAGAGGGAAATATACTGTCGGTGGATGATAACCATAGTCAAGAAGTCGTTTTGCAATATCCAAAGTGGATATATGATTCTCATCTTCTTTTAATCCGCCTAATACGAATTCATGTTTGCATACTTGGTCAATTGGCAGATAGTAATGTTTTTTTAATTTGTTCATTATATAGTTTGCATTAAGCACAGCCTTTTGACTTACTTCCTTTAATCCTGCTGCTCCCATTGATAGTATATATGCATATGCTTTAATAGCTACGCCGAAATGGCCGTAGAAGCTTTTTACTTTTCCTATTGAATCAGGTCTGTCATAGTCAAGTACAAATCTGTCATCCTTTTTTTCTATCATTGGAACAGGCAAGAATTTAACCAAATCTTTTCTCACACCTACAGGACCGCTTCCTGGACCACCGCCACCGTGGGGTGTTGAAAAGGTCTTATGGAGATTGAGGTGAATTACATCGAATCCCATATCCCCTGGTCTTACAATACCCATTATGGCATTAGCATTAGCACCATCATAGTACAATAAGCCTCCTGCTTCATGAACAAGATCGGCTATTTCTTTAATGTTTTGCTCAAAAAGTCCTAAAGTGCTTGGATTTGTAAGCATTAACCCTGCTATTTCATCGCTTAGAACTTCTTTAAGTTTTTCCAGATCTACGGCTCCATTTTTATCAGATTCTATTTCAATTATTTCAAAGCCAGCTACTGCAGCACTGGCTGGATTGGTACCGTGAGCAGAATCAGGAACTATTATCTTATTTCTTTTTTTATCTCCTCTGCTCTCATGATATGCTTTCATTATCATCAGGCCAGTCAATTCACCGTGAGCCCCGGCTGCAGGCTGCAATGTAACTCTTTCCATACCTGTTATTTCAGCGAGCATTCTATCAAGTTGGTACATGAGCTCCAAAGCTCCCTGAACCGTTTCTTCAGGCTGATATGGATGGAGGTTGGCAAATCCGCCTAGAGCAGCCATGTCTTCATTAATTTTTGGATTATATTTCATGGTACAGGAACCTAATGGATAGAAACCTGTGTCCACACCGTAGTTTTTGTTTGATATATTTGTGTAGTGTCTTACCACATCGATTTCACTAACCTCTGGCAAATCAATTTCATCGTCTCTAAGGAGAGAATCAGGAATCAAACTGTTAAGTTCCTTTTCTTCAACATCACAAGGAGGTAAGCTGTAAGCTTTTCTGCCTTCTTTGGAAACTTCAAAGATCAATTTGTTATAGTCCTTCATCATATCACCTCCATTACTTGAGCAAGCTTATCGATTTGTTCCTTTGTTCTCTTTTCAGTGACACAAAGCAATAGACCATTTTTCAACTCAGGGTAATCCTTTTCCAGTTCGTAACCGCCTAGAATGTTATGTTCCAACAATTGTTTATTGATTTTACTGCTTTCAACTGAACTGGTTATTGCAAACTCCTTGAAGAAAGGTTTGTTAAACAATGGTTTAAATTTACCGCTTTCTGTGAGCTTACTAAAAGCATAATGAGCCTTTAGGGTGCTTTGGTGAGCAACTTCTTTTAATCCTTTTTTGCCTAGTGTCGTCATGTAAATTGCAGCCATCAGAGCGTTTAAGCCCTGGTTGGAGCATATGTTAGATGTTGCCTTATATCTGCGTATATGCTGTTCTCTTGCTTGTAGTGTAAGGACAAAAGCTCTTTTCCCATCTACATCATTGGATTGTCCTACTATTCTGCCAGGCATCTTGCGCATTAGCTTTGAAGTAGTAGCCATAAAGCCTAAGTAGGGCCCACCGAAATTCAAACTATTCCCTAAGGATTGGCCTTCTCCAACGACAATATCAACACCATACTCGGATGGACTTTTCAAAATTCCAAGAGATATGGGGTCAACATAATTGATGAGCAAAGACTTATTCTGATGAGTTATTTTTTCTACTTCGGTAAGGTCTTCAATTATGCCGAAGAAATTGGGACTCTGTATTATAACTCCTGCTGTATCTTTATCTATAAGAGATTTCAGTTTTTCCAAATCTGTTGCACCATCTGCCATATCTACTTCAATTACTTTTACATCCCTAAATTTCATATAGCTTCTTATAACTTTCCTAACCTCTGGATGTACTGTTGATGAAACAATTATTGAACTTCTCCTGGCACTCTCCACAGCCATCATAGCAGCTTCTACACAGGCGGTTGCTCCATCATACATGGAAGCATTTGACACTTCCATGCCTGTCAGATTACATATCATGGTTTGATATTCAAATATGGCTTGTAATGTTCCCTGGCTTATTTCAGGTTGATAGGGAGTATATGCAGTGTAAAATTCTGATCTCATTGCCAGATGTTTTACAATGGAGGGGATATAGTGGTCATAAGCCCCTGCCCCTAAAAAGCATACCAGATCCTCAGTATTTTTATTTTTACTGCTTAAACCTTTCATATGGGCTGACAACTCCATCTCAGACATAGGTTCAGGCAAATCAAGTTCTCTATTTAGCCTAAGGTTCTTTGGTATGTCTGCAAATAAATCATCTATAGATTGAGCTCCTATACTATCAAGCATCAATCCTTTGTCAGCTTCGGTATTTGGTATATACCTATGCATATTAATCCTCCTTACTGCAGAATTCCTCATACTCCTGAGCATTCATCAGATCATCAAGCTCTGATTTGTCGGACATTTCAACAACTACTATCCAACTTCCATAAGGATCTTCATTAACCAATTGTGGTGAATCAGATAATTCTTCATTAACTTCAACTATTTTTCCTGAAACAGGCAGATATGAGTCGGAAGCTGCCTTTACTGATTCAATGACACTAAAAACATCTCCTGCAGCAAATTCGTCGCCAACCTCTGGCAGTTCCACGTACACTATCTCACCCAAAGAATGTTGAGCATAATCTGTAATACCTATATAAGCTTTTTCTCCTTCAACTCTTACCCATTCGTGGTCATTTGAATAGAATAAATCATTTTTTACTTCCATTTTTTCTTCCTCCTATTATGATATTTTTATTTATTTATTTTTAATAACCCATAGTAAAGTATAATTCTACCTTAATGTTTACTTTCCGTAATGGGTTTCAAGAAAGGCTTCCGTGATAGTTATAAATGTTTCCTTTATAAGCCTTTCTTATAGTTTTTTGTATAAAACTTTCTGCTTACTACTTTAGCCTTTGCTGTTCTCTTTCTGATTTGAATTTCGATTGTTGTATCAAGCTCCGAATACTTTATATCAACCATTGCAAAGCCGATATTTTTCTTTAAAGTTGGTGAATTATATCCTGTGGTTACAAATCCTATGACTTTGCCATAGGCTAATACATCATATCCATGTCTCGGGATACCAGGCTCAATCATCTCAAAACCGACAACCTTTCTCTTCAAACCCTCAGCCTTCTGTTTTTCAAGAGCCTCTTTACCTATGAAATTAGGTTTATTCAGCTTTACAAAGAAACCAAGTCCAGCCTCTAAGGGAGTGATTTCGGGCGAAAGCTCGTTTCCATAAAGGGGTAGATTTGCTTCAAATCTTAGAGTATCTCTACAGCCCAAACCTGCAGGTTTGATGCCTTTATCTTTTCCTGCCTCTAATATTTTATCCCATAGATATTCTGCATCTTCATGTTCCATATATATTTCGAATCCATCTTCTCCAGTATACCCAGTCCTGGAAACAAGGCACTTTTTACCTGAAATATTAACATCTTCCTTAAAATAGAAAAATGGAATTTCTGATAAATCAGTATCTGTGAGCTGCTGTAATATTTCTTCTGCCTTAGGACCTTGCAAAGCTACTTCTGATACATTAGGTGAGATATTATTGATTTCTACATCATAGCTTCCCACATTGTCCTTCATCCATTGAATGTCCTTATCAGTATTAGCTGCATTTATTACAAGCATGTAATAATCATTTGTATATTTATAGACTAAAAGGTCATCTACTATGCCTCCATTTGGGTAGCACATAAGTGAATAGATTATTTGATGTTCATTCATAGCTGATATGTCGTTTGTAACCAAATTTTGCACATAATCTGTTGCTTGGCTGCCTTTGACTTCAACTTCTCCCATATGAGATACATCAAACAGTCCGGCATTATTTCTCACAGCTTCATGTTCTGTTGTCAAACCTTCATATTGTACTGGTAAAGCCCAACCTGAATAGTCAACGATTTTTCCACCATATCTTACATGGGCATTGTAAAGGGCAGTTTTTTTAGGTTCACTCATAGTAAAAATCCTCCTTTTTATTATTTGTTTTAGTATTAATCACAAAACTTAATATATGTATATTTGTAATCTGTACAAAATATAAAAGGATATAATAGCACACAATTATATATGCCATTATATCCCTCTGTCTTTTTACCTGAGAGCTTCTACACCCACAGTGTATTTCCCCTACGGCGCCGCTTATATACGGACTCTTCAGAGGTCCATCCAATGACGATCCTTTTGCCTGAGAGTGTATATATTAATATGGCTTATTGATATAATTGCTCCTTCGGCTATCAATTATGATATCTCTCGTCATTATCATCTGGGCTGTTATTTACTTATTGCAAAATCGCTTGTTATAATTATACAAGTAAATCTATGGGAATTCAACAATTGATATTTTTATAACTATTTGCTGATTAATGTTGATAAATTAATCAAATTTCTAATAGCCCATAGGAAGTATAAATCTATCTCTTTTTTTCATAGATAAAATAGATATACAGTATAGATTAGAAATGAGAAAATGATTATAAAGATTTAACTTTTAAATAAGCCAGGGAGTGATAGAAGAATGATAAAATTGATATTAATACAGTTAATTGTCGCTTTTAGCCTTCTCACAGGTTGCAGTATGGTATTGCCTCAGACAGTACCAGCTATAGAAGAAAAGGAGCATTTCAATAATGCATACAATATTTCTGTGGAATATCAAAAAGATTATAATATATTAAAATGCAAAGAGAATATTACTTATGTGAATAATCAAGGTGTTCCCGTTAAGAACATAGTATTATATCTGTATCCCAATCTATATAGAAACCTAAGTACAGTTCCTGCTATAGGCTCACCAGAGAAATGCTATCCCCAAGGCTTTGATCCAGGATTTATTAAGTTAACAAGTGTGAAAATAGAAGATATGGAACTAGGAAAAGAAACTATTGAAGGTTATGATGATTTTTATATAGACATTCCATTGGATAATCCTATCAAAGAAAATCACAGTGTAGAAATTGAAATAGAGTTTTTAGTGAAGGTTCCAGTAAGCACAACCAGATTTGGACAATATAAAGATATAACACAGCTTACTTATTGGTATCCAATACTGGCTGCCCAGGAAGAGGGTAGATGGCAGATAAGGAATTATCATAACATTGGTGAGTCCAATTACAGTGATATTGCCGACTACAAGGTTGTGATAAAGCTTCCTGCTGATGAGACAATTGCTTCTACAGGTAGAATAGTTTCTGAAAGGGAAAGCGATGAGGATGGTTATAAAATAATAGAGATAGAGGCAGAAAAGGTCAGGGATTTCGTCTGGGTGAGCAGCCCAAGCTTTATCCTTGAGGAGTTTGACGTTGATGGAGTAATAATTAAAAACTATTATACTGAGAAAAACAAAGAGTTGGGGCAAAAAGCCGATGAAATCGGAGCAGATGTTATTGCTTATTTCAATAAAGTATTCGGAGACTATCCTTATAAGGAATTTTCAATAGTAGAAACCTATTTGACAGGAGGAGGAATGGAATATCCCCAACTTATAGCTTTAGGACAAAGTCATTATAAAGATATAGATAAATTAATAAGTGTAATAGCTCATGAGGGGGCCCATCAGTGGTGGTATGTGACGGTAGGAAATGATGAACATAGTTCACCTTGGCTTGATGAAGGATTTGCAAATTACTCTACTCAGCTTTATCTTGCACATAGACTAGGGAATGATTATAGAATAAATTCATTAATGAAGAATTATGAGAGTCTCGAATCTACAGATCATCCTATAGAGGCATCAGTCATGAACTTTACAAGCTGGAAGGAATATAATGATGTCATATATAAAAAAGGTGCTTTAGTCTTGCATAGATTAAGAAATGCTGTAGGCGACGAAAATTTCTTTAGAATAATACGGACCTATTACCAACGATATAAGTTGAAAAATGCCCATATTACAGATTTCTTAGATGTTGTTGAAGAAGTTTCAGGGAGAAATACAGTAGAAAAAATATTTAAATAGTTGTTGACATTGACGTAACGTAAAGGTGTATATTGTTATTGAAAGGAGGCAATGACATGGAATACACTGTGCAAAAGCTGGCTAAATTGGCAGGTGTAAGCACCAGAACTTTAAGATATTATGATGAAATAGGGATTCTTAAGCCGGCAAGAATCAATTCATCAGGATATCGCATATATGGTCAGAAAGAAGTTGACAGACTTCAGCAAATAATGTTCTACAGAGAAATGGATATGAGCTTGGATAATATAAAAAGAATACTCAGTTCGCCTGCTTTTAACGAAGCTGATGCACTTAGAGACCATAGGGAAAAGCTCCTTGAAAAAAGACAACAAATAGACAGGCTGATTGAAAATGTAGAAAAAACCATTGCCTTTATGGAAGGGAGGATTATTATGAGTGATAAAGAGAAATTTGAAGGTTTTAAGAAAAAGATGATAGAAGAAAACGAGAAAAAATATGGCAATGAAGCTAGGGAAAAGTATGGCAATGAGGCTGTAGATGAGTCAAATAAAAAGCTGATGAATATGACTCAGGAAGAATATGATAAAGCTGTAAAGCTGGAAAAGGAATTCAGGGATACACTGGCTGAAGCCTTTAAAACTGGTGATCCGGCTGGAGAATTGGCTCAAAAAGCCGCTGATCTTCATAAACAGTGGTTAACTTTTTACTGGAGTCAATACAGCAAGGAAGCCCACGCTGGGTTAGCCCAGATGTATGTAGATGATGAAAGATTCAAAGCCTACTATGATGATAAGCAGCCAGGTACAGCAGAGTTTTTAAGAGATGCCATATTGATTTATACTGGCATGAAAAAATAAATATAAATCTACAAAAGCGGTTGGTAAAAAGCCAATCGCTTTTTCTATTAAGCATTATATTAGTAAATGTTGTTATTGATTTTAATTAAAAATTATGGAACCAACAGATATTGACATAACAATTCAAAGAATATAGAATAAAATTGAAATATTATTTCAATTTTATTGAGGGTTTAAATTATGAGAAAATTATTGGATGATATAATCAATAAAAAATCAAGAATAGCTATTGGATTGATGTCAGGTACATCCCTGGATGGAATTGATTCCTGTATAGTTGAAATTGAGGGAGTTGGCAGGGAAACTAAATTTAAACTTATAGAGTTTATTACAGTAGACTATTCTGTAGTTGAAAGGAAAAAGCTTGAAAAGATATGCAGTAATGAAACTGCCACATTGGAAGATATATGCTTCATGAATACATACTTAGGAAACAAGTTTGCTGATGCAGCCATTAGTGTGTGCAAAAAAGCAGGCATAAGCACAGAAGATATTGATTTCATAAGTTCTCATGGCCAAACAATATACCACATGCCTCACAAAGGGAGTACATTTCAAATAGGTGAACTGGCTAATATTGCTGGAAAGACTGGCTGTATAACAGTAGGTGATTTCAGACCTTCAGATATGGCTTACGGTGGTCAAGGAGCCCCTTTGGTACCCTTCGTAGACTACATTCTATTTTCTAATAATGAAAAAGGAAGAATCATGCTCAATCTAGGAGGCATAGCCAATATTACTGTTCTACCAAAAGGTTGCTCAAGCGAGGATGTTTTTGCATTTGATACTGGTCCTGCAAATTTGCTTATTGATGCAATAACAAAAATTATTACAAATGGTGAGCTAGACTTTGATTTAAACAGTGAGATTGCTATGACAGGTAGCATTGATGAGAAATGGTTAGATGAAATTATTGCTAGTGATAGATACTTATATGTCAATCCACCGAAAAGCACTGGAAGAGAGTATTATAATAAAGAATATGCAATGCAGTTATATAATAATGGGTTAAAAAGGAATCTTAGAAATGAAGATATCCTTGCAACTATAACTGCTTATACAGCAAAGACTGTTTGTCATCAGATAGATAGATATGTAAAGCCCGTAACATGGATTAATGAAATTTATATTGGTGGTGGAGGAGCTCATAACAAAATGGTAGTTAATCTGCTGGAAAAGTATTCTGGATTGGATGTCTATAATATGGATGAACTTGGATTGCCAGCTGATGCTAAAGAAGCTGTTGCTTTTGCTGTATTAGGAAACCAGTTTCTATTTGGAAAGACAAATAATATACCAGGTGCAACTGGTGCTAATAGAGAAGTAATCATGGGTAAACTTGTAATTCCAAGCCGATAATTATATAAAGCATTTTGGTATTATTAATGCAATCATGATTTGCTAGGGGTGGTTTTTTGAGTTTAGAAAAGGAAATTGATTCGGTAGTTAAGTACTACTATGAAAAAGATTATTTTCCCTCAGCGGTCATTAAGATATTTGATGAAAATAATGTATTATATGAGAAATCCATTGGAGATGCCAATATTGATACCATGTTTGATGTAGCATCGCTAACAAAAATTGTAACTTCTACCATTATACTTAATCTGATCAATGAGGAAAAGCTTTACTTGGATAGCACAATAGGGGATATTTTTGAAAGCTTTGCCGCATATGAAAAACTTAAAAAAATAAGAAGCGTCACCATAGAGCAGCTTTTGACACATCGCTCTGGACTAATAGATTGGTACCCATTCTATTCAGAGAAAGGTAGTTTTGTAGAAGTACTTAATATAGTTGTAGGGAAGTATGATAAAGTTGAGGGGACTCTGTACAGCGATATAAATTTTATGATTTTGGGGGAAGTAATCAAAGAAATTACCAAAATGGATTTGGAAGATGCATTAAAAAACTACATAAAAATTCCTTTAAAAATTGAAAACATTTGTTACAAACCCAGACGCAAGACAAATATTGCACCTAGCTCAATGGGAAACATTATAGAAGAGAAGATGTGTCTAGACAGAAACATCAATTTTGATGGTTGGAGAAGTAATAAAAAGGAGTTGATAGGGGAAGTCAATGATGGTAACTCTCATTATTTTTTTGGCGGTGTAGCTGGACATGCAGGTATTTTTGCCGATGTAAATTCTTATTCGGAAATTGGGAAAGCTTATTTGACCACACAGGATGAGTTGTTGATTAAATCTATGGATGATTATGGAGAAGGAAGAGGATTAGGTTGGCAATTAAGCGATGTCTATCCTGAAGGGTGTGGTCATAGCGGATTTACAGGAACTTCAATATGGATAAGCAGAAGAAATCACATAGCTGCAGTTATTTTTACCAACAGACTCATGGGTGACTGGAGAAATACCAATCTCAATCAGTTTAGAAGAGATATGCATAACTGTGTTTTAAGAAATTTGAGGAGGGCAAATCAATGAGAAAGAAATTATTGTTAGTTATATCTACTATTCTAATTCTTAGTTTGATCTTTTCAGCATGTGCTAAGGAGCCTACTGAAAATGCAGATAACTTAGGTGCTGAACAACATGAGGAAAAACCAAAGGTAGAACAAGTCCTTAAATATGGTACAGATGCAGAGCCTTCAGGTCTTGATCCACATACTATTTCGGCAACAGCTGCAATCAGAATTTTCGGTCAGATATATAATGCTTTAATAGATGTCGATGACGATATGAACTTTATTCCGGAGCTGGCTGAGTCTTGGGAGCAGCCTAACGATGTGACTTATATTTTTAAGCTTAGAAAGGGAGTTAAATTCCATAATGGCAGGGAAATGGTGGCAGATGATGTTAAATATTCCTTTGAACGTGTTCTTGATCCTGCAACAGCAGCAATAGGCCAATCCTATTATAATATGATTGAATCTATTGAAGTTTTGGGAGATTATGAGGTCAAGTTTACTCTTAAGGAACCTTTTGCTCCATTTTTAACAAACTTAACAAGCCTTTATGGTGCAATTGTGCCAAAGGAAGTTGTTGAAGAGAATGGGAATCTTATGCAAGTTGCATGTGGAACTGGTCCTTTCAAACTGAAAGAATGGATACCAGATAATAGAATTGTATTAGTAAAAAATGAAGATTATTTTGAAGAAGGCAAACCAACATTGGACGCCATTGAATACTATGTAATGACAGATGAAGCGTCAAGAATAGCAGCTTTAAGAACAGGAAATGTTCATCTTGTAAAACTACCAGCCGCTTCCAAGCCATTAGTTGAAGGAAATGAAGATATTGTAATAAAAAGCTATCAATCTAATGATTACACTTACTTAGGTTTTAATCTTACCCTGGACAAATTTAAGGATCCACGCGTAAGACAAGCTATAAGCTATGCTATTAACAGACAAGAAATAATTGATATGACCTATGACGGTGAGGCAGAGGTTTCAGGATTTGTACCTTCAGCTATGGGAAGATGGGCTATTGATTATGCAAGCGAGGATTTATACAAGCAAAATATTGAAAAAGCTAAACAGCTAATGGCTGAAGCAGGCTATCCAAATGGCTTCGAAACAACTATAGCTGTAGGATTATTGGATGATATCAGGTCAACAGGAGAGATTATTCAAAAACAATTAGAAGCAATAGGTATAAAAGCAGAAATACAGAATCTTGAAACTGGTCAATATATTGATGCTTGGAGTAATAAAAAACACGAGATGATGGCAGGAAGAAATGGAGCAGGAAGTGATCCTAACAGGGCTGTCGCATTCTTCTTCTCCACCGAGGGTTCTGCTAATGTATGGGGTTATTCAAATCCTGACGTGGATAAACTTTGTGATTTAGGAAAGAAAACTGTTGACGAAGACGAAAGGGAAAAAATATATAAAGAAGCACAAAAGCTTATTCTTAATGACTGCCCTAATCTTTTCATAGCATCGCCAATGGAGTACTATTTTGTAAGAAAAGAAGTTAAGAACTTCAATCCTTGGACTTTTAATGCAGAAGATTTTAAGGAAATTATAATCGAATAAAAGATAATAAAGGGTTAGTTAAATACTAACCCTTTATTAAAAAGAGGTGGCTATATGAGAGCATACATAATAAGAAGATTGATGTTACTTATACCCATATTACTAGGAATAAGCCTAATGATTTTTTTAATAATGCAATTTATACCAGGTGATGTTATCTCAGGAATGTTGGGAATAGAAGAAACTCCTGAATTAAGGGCTCAACTTGAAAAAAAATTAGGTCTAGATCAACCTTTATATAAACAGTACATAAATTGGATAAGTAAAGCAGTAAGAGGGGATTTTGGCACATCTTTCAGAACTGGAAAAGATATATTTCCTGAGATAATGAGCAGGTTCAAAATAACTTTTCAGCTTACCATTATGGCAGCAATTATCTCATGGATTATCGCAATACCTTTAGGTATTCTCTCTGCAATGAAGAGAAATTCGATTATTGATGGTTTTGTAAGATTTATATCACTTCTTGGTGTATCTGTGCCTAGCTTTGCCCTTGCTACTTTAGCTATATTGCTTTTATCAAAGGGTTTTAATTATTATCCCTCAGTGGGATATGTAGACATAACTGTTGATCCCATAAGAAACTTAGAAATTATGTTCCTTCCCGCAATAATATTGGGTAGTAGCATGGCAGGATCAGTAATGAGAATGACAAGATCATCTCTTTTAGAAACTCTAAGACAGGATTTTATTAAAACTATTAGGGCAAAAGGAGCTTCCGAGAAAGTAGTATTATTTGTTCATTCCTTAAAAAACGCATTAATACCTATTATCACTCTGATAGGTATGCAGATTGGAAGCTTGCTCGGTGGAGCGGTTGTAATTGAGCAGATTTTTTCCATTCCAGGTTTAGGATTGATGACTTTGACAGGCATTAATCAGAGAGATTTTCCAGTTGTTCAAGGTTGTGTATTATTTATTGCTTTCGTATATGTAATTGTGAATCTGACTGTTGATATTCTATACACATATATTGATCCTCGTATAACATACAAGGCGGGAAGGTGATTATATGGAATCATTGAAGGAAGTGTTTATGGGTTTACTGAAGGATAGGGTAGGAAGGCTTGGAATGATAGGAGTGCTGATTATCATCATAATGGCACTCTTATCACCCTATATAGCAAATCATGATGTTACAGAAATGAATGCAAAAATTAAACTTAGTCCTCCTAATTCAGAATATTTCTTTGGAACCGATGAGTTTGGCCGAGATGTGTTCAGCAGAATAGTTTATGGTGCAAGGGTATCTCTATGGGTAGGGCTAATTTCGGTAGGGATTTCTGCTACTTCAGGTTTAATCCTTGGTCTTGTGGCTGGGTATTATGAGGGTAAGATTGGAACTGTTATTATGAGTATCATGGACATGCTTTTTGCATTTCCTTCGATATTGTTAGCCCTTTTTATAGTGGCTGTCTTAGGGCCAAGTCTTACCAATACAATGATTGCTATTGGTATAGTTAATACTCCTGTATTTACTAGAACTGTAAGAGCATCAGTAATTTCTGTAAAGTCCATGGAGTACATCACCAGTGCAAGGAGTATAGGATTGAGAGATATTCAAATCATACTGAAACATATTTTACCTAATATTTTGGCTCCCTTTACTGTTCAGGCTACACTTGCTTTATCAGGAGCCATACTTACAGAAGCCTCTATGAGTTTTTTGGGTTTAGGTATACAACCACCAGATCCATCCTGGGGATCAATGCTAAGTGAAAGTAGGAAGTATATGGAATTGGCACCATGGTTGGCAATTGCACCATCAGCTTTTATAATAATAACTATTTTGTCATTTAACATTATGGGAGATAGTTTGAGAGATGTACTTGACCCTAAATTTAAATTATAAGGAGTATAGACTATGGACAATATTCTTGAAATAAAGAATCTTGGTATAGATGTTATAGGTGAAAAATCCTCCAGAATTCTAGTAGATAATGTGAGTTTCAATGTAAAGAAAAGAGGGAGTTTAGGCATTGTTGGTGAATCAGGTTGCGGCAAAAGCATTACCGCTTTATCCATTATGCAGCTTTTAGATTACCCTTTGAAGCAAACCCGTGGGCAGATACTCTTTGAAAAAGATAGTAAAATTATCGATTTGGCTAGAGTAGATAAATCTTATATGAAAAAGGTAAGGGGAAAAGAAATATCAATGATTTTTCAAGAACCTATGACTGCATTGGATCCAATATTTAATATAGAGTATCAGATTATAGAGGTTTTGAAATTTCACACAGATTTGAAAAAAAAAGATATGAAGGATAAGGCGTTAGAGATGTTAAAGAAAGTGGGAATACCAAGGGCTGAAGTAGTGATGAAAAATTATCCTCATCAGTTATCTGGGGGCATGCTTCAGCGTATAGTAATATCCATGGCTTTAATATGCAATCCTAAACTCCTTATTGCAGATGAACCTACTACTGCATTAGATGTTACTATTCAGGCGCAAATTCTCGAATTGATCAATGAGCTAAGAAATGTCTATGAAACTTCGGTGATTATGATTACCCATGATTTAGGTGTTATTGCCGAAACATGTGAAGATGTAATTGTATTCTATGCTGGACAGATTGTTGAAGAGACCAATGTCCAGGAGTTGTTTAATAACACAAAACATCCTTATACAAAGGGATTGATTAACTCAGTCACATCTCTAGGAGACAAAACAAGACCACTTTATACAATACCTGGAACAGTCCCTATTGCTGGAGAAGTAATCAGTGGTTGTAAGTTTGTTGAAAGATGCGATTCTGCAATGAAAATATGCAGTATTAAGGAACCTGATTTGATAGAAGTTTCAAAAGGACATAAGTGCAGATGTTGGCTCTATGATGGGAGGGACGTAAATGAGTAAGACTATTCTGGCAGTAGAAAACTTAAAAACCTACTTCCCAATAAAAGGCGGTGTTTTTAATAAAATACGAGCTTATGTTCGAGCTGTTGATGGAGTCAGCTTTGAAGTTCAAGAGGGAGAAACCTTTGCGCTTGTGGGAGAATCAGGATGTGGTAAATCTACTACTGGTCGCAGCATACTTAGACTAATAGAACCTACTGAAGGAAAAGTTATTTTCAATGATAAAGATATTTTAGTTTTATCTAGAGAACAGCTTAGAATGATGAGAAAAGACATGCAAATTGTTTTCCAGAATCCTTATAGCTCTTTAAACCCCCGCATGACTGTACAGAAACTATTGTCAGAACCTTTGATAAATCATTTTAATCTTACTGATAAAGAAGTTTCTGAAAGAGTTAATTGGATTCTTGATAAAGTTGGACTTGCTAAACAGCATTTGAACAGATATCCCCATCAATTCAGTGGAGGACAAAGGCAGAGAATCAGCATTGCAAGATCTATTATAACATATCCTAAATTTGTTATAGCTGATGAACCTGTATCCGCACTGGATGTATCAATACAATCTCAGATATTGAACTTGCTGATGGATTTACAGAGAGATTTAGGTCTGACTATGATTTTTATATCTCATGATTTAAATGTTGTAAGGCGTATCAGCTCTAGAGTTGCAGTAATGTACTTAGGAAACATAATAGAGATAGGAACAACAGATGAGTTATTTGACAATCCTATGCATCCATATACAGATGCATTATTATTATCAGTTCCATCCCTTGATCCTACAAAGAGAAAAAAGCGAATTATTTTACAAGGAGAAGTTCCATCACCTATTAACCCACCCACAGGCTGTGTATTTCAAACTAGATGCAGCAAAAGAATGAAGATATGTGAGGAAACAAGACCAAGTTTAAAAGATATAGGCAATGAACATAAAGTAGCCTGTCATTTATATTAAGGAGGCTTAATGCTTAATATGTTGATTACTGAACAAAGAAATCCTAACACTAGGAATATTGACAATATAACAACCTATGAAATGTTAAGGAAGATGAATGAAGAAGATAAAAAAGTAGCTTTGGCAGTAGAAAAAGAATTACAGAATATTGCTAAGGCAGTGGATTCTATAACAGAAAGAATAATAAATGGAGGAAGGCTTATATATGTTGGTTCAGGTACAAGTGGTAGACTGGGGATTTTAGATGCTTCTGAATGTCCACCAACATATGGTACCGATCCTGATTTGGTTGTAGGTATTATTGCTGGGGGACCAAAGGCAATTTCTTCTTCAATAGAAGGCGCAGAGGACGACATTGAGGATGGAAGAAAAGATTTGGTCAGCTTAGATCTTAAGGAGATTGATTCTGTGGTTGGGATAACAGCTAGCGGCAACACTCCTTATGTTATTGGAGCTATAGATTATGCAAGAAGCCTTGGGGCACTTACTATAGGATTAACCAATAATCCGGATACATTGTTATCCAAACTATGCCACATAACAATTGCACCAATTGTAGGGCCTGAAGTAATTACTGGATCTACTCGTATGAAAGCTGGTACAGCACAAAAAATGGTGCTCAATATGATATCAACAGGCATTATGATAAACTACGGAAAGGTTTATGAGAATTTAATGGTAGATCTTCAAGCTACCAACAAAAAGTTGATTAAACGGGCTCAGAATATTATAATGGAAGTTACTGGTATTTCTAAAGAAAAAGCTGTAAAATACCTGGAGGAAACTGACTATAACTGTAAGTTATCTCTGCTTATGATACTAGGCGAACTGGATAAAAAAAATGCAAAAGAAATACTGGACTTAAACAATGGTCATCTAAGGAAAGCTATGAAGGCCTTAAAACTTTAGACAAGTGAGGAATCTATATGGAATTTGAACCTAAATCAGGAGTGCTTATTATTATTAAGAATATTATTAATCGTTTACCAGAATCAGAGAAAAAAGTAGCGCTGTATATTCTAAACAATCCAGAAGATGTATTAAATATGACTGTAGCAGAGTTAGGTGAGAAATCAAATACAAGCGGTTCTGCAGTTATGAGATTATGTAAGTCTATAAATGTAAAAAGCTATCAAGAGTTGAAGCTTAGGATATATAGTGATACTGTATCTAATATTGATTTAGACAATATTGATATAAAAAAAGGGGATACCATTCAGTCCGTTGCCCAGAGCATAAGAAATAATTCCATCAGATCAATAGAGGAGACATATAATCTATTTGATCTAAATACATTAGCTGAATGTGTGAACTTAATAAATAAAGCAGAAACAATTGTGATAACAGGTATAGGAGCTTCATTTTTAGCTGCTAAGGATGCTCAACAAAAATTTCTCAGAATAAATAAGAATTGTTATGCTCTTGAAGATATACATCTTACCGCTACTACAATAGCAAACTTAAAGAAAAACGATTTGGTAATAGGTATATCAGCATCAGGTGAAACTAAAGAGATAATCAAGCTTATAGAACTGGCTAACAGTAGAGATTTAGAAACTATATGCATTACAAATCATAGCAAAAACACACTAAGTAAGGTGGGGAAATATTGCATATATACACCGATAGATTTGGAATCCCCAGTAAGAAGTGCAGCCACAACTTCAAGATTAGCACAGCTGTTTATAATAGATGTACTGTTCACTTATTTAGCCACATTAAAATACGATGCAACTATTAAAAATCTTGAAAAGACCATAGAGGCTATAAATATATTCAAGAAAAGTGTGTTTGATTAAAGAATATGAAAACATAATAGGGTTTATTACTAAAACCAAGAACAGTAATAAATGTGTACTTAAGAAACAGCTAATCGTTATCATTGAACCGATTAGCTGTTTTTAAGTTACTGTGCCATCCCTTTAGTACCTGTAATTTTACTATCTTCATCCATAGTGAATGTAGATTGGGCATCTTCATTTGTAAAGTAAACATTGCCATCAACAGTAGTATCTACCAGCTTGAAATTTTTTGCAGATACATAAAGGTCGCCTTTGAATGTTCCATGCTGAAGACTTGCTTCCGGACTGTTTATAGTCAGTTTTGGTGCAGTTAGTGTATACCTGTTTGTTATATTTCTATTTGCATCTTGAGCATAAAGGGCTATTTTCCTTTGTATTATATCCTTGCCTGCATCATCTTTTTTGCCATTCTTGAATTCTCCATCTAATACCAGTTCTTTATCAGTGGATATATCTTTTGTCAGACAAATAATCCAAGTACCTGTATTGCTTATTGCCTTTTCAAAGTCTTCTGCATTATCTACAATAGATGCTGTTGTTACGGCATCCGGAGTAGCATCTGACGGATTTGGCTCTTCGGTTTGAGCCGGAGGAGATGGGCTTGGTTGATTGTTTGCGCATCCCCCAAGCAATGAAAGTGCTAAAATCAATATCAAAAACAATGCTTTTATTCTCACAAGTAATCCTCCTTCTAGTTAGCAATAAATTTTTCAATTAGAGCAATGAATATTACTTTAATTTAGTATAACCATATGGATAAAATCAATGTAAAGTGTATGTCCTATACTGTTTGTTTTGACTTAGTGATATCTTTATAGTAAATTAAAAATGTGAGTAGAAAAATTTTGGCTTTGTAAAGTTAATATGAAAAATTAGCATTAAGATTCGTAGAATAGCTCAAAATTCCGCAAGCAAGATTAAAACTGCTGCACTGTGGATAGTCAAG
>NZ_JAWLCK010000013.1:0-41568 GCF_041687175.1 Lutispora sp. | reverse complement strand
ATATAGCGCTACTCCACCAATATCCTTACATCCACATTGAAATTAGGCCGCAAAAATTCATCCATCTCATCCACAGCTATATGTACTGGTATCACAGTTTGGCCGTTAATATTATAGGCTCCTTGGCTGATATAGGTTACATGTCCCTTGTATTCCCTGCTTCTGTCTGCTTCAGGTACTATGAACACCTGAGAGCCCACTGTTACATCCTTAATGAATCCTTCATTTACATTAGCTTCTACATAAAGGCTGCTCATATCCATCAGAGTTGCTGCTTTTTGTCCTTCCGGGATAATATCCCCAGCAACACATACAACATCATAAACAAGAGCATCGTCCATAGTAGATATTATACTGTTATTTTTTATATAGCTCATATTGCTTTTATCTCTTAATGCCTTTATCGATGCTTCTATACCTTCCATCTTGCTCCTGAGGCTTTCCAACTTAAGTTCTATCTCTTTTTTGGCTTTTTGGAAAGAGTACATGGCTTTTTCTTTTTCCATCTCTATTTCCTCCAGCGCCTTCTTTTTTGATTCAAGAGTTTTCTCAAACAAGTTATACTCATATTGGGATATGCTTCCAGCATCCAGTAACCTTTTTTGGACATTCTTTTCCTTTAATGCTTCTTCATATAGGTTTTGAGCATATAGTAAATCACTTTCAAACATTGCTGATTCTGGTATGGTATCCCATTCTTTTTCTAATTCTACCAGCAAAGCCTTCTCATCAACTCTTAGTGTATTCAATTCCATTTCCTTTTCTTTTATTTGTTGCATAAAGGGCTTTAAATCCAAAGTAATTATAGACTCACCCTTGCCGACTTTTTGTCCCTCAGTCACATTAACTTCTGTAACTGGAGCTGCAAAATTAAGAGTCAGGTTCATTATGTTTTTTGCTTTTATTATTCCAAAGGCTTCTATAGTCGCAGGTCCCTCTACCTTCTCAATTATTTCAGCATTGGCTTCTTCAACCTGTGGGCTGCATGAAGCACCAATAAATGCTGCTATAAGTAAAATCATAATTAATCTCTTCATTGTTCACACACCATCCCATCTCTCACATTTATAATACGACTGCCATAATCAGCAGCTTCCTTTGAATGAGTTACCTGGACTATGGTTTTACCTTTCTTTTCGTTTATACTTTTCAAAAGTTCCATAATATCCATACCTGTTTTGGAATCCAGATTTCCAATGGGCTCATCTGCCAAAATAATATCCGGTTCATTTATTAGAGCTCTGGCTATAGCAACCCTCTGCTGCTGACCTCCTGAAAGTTCTGCAGGCGTATGTCTTCTCCTGTCTCCTAAGCCTGTTATATCAAGTATTTCCTCCAGCCTATTCCTATAGAGCTTTGTAGATTTTCCATCCAATAAAACTGGCAGCATTATGTTTTCCTCAACATTTAAATTTGGAATAAGATTATAAAACTGAAACACAAATCCTATATCTCTTCTCCTCATAATGCTCTGCTCATTGTCATTCATCTTGCATATTTCTTTTCCCTTAATGCTAATGCTGCCTGAGGTCGCTCTTTCCAGAGCACCAATTAGATATAATAATGTGCTTTTGCCAGAGCCGGAAGGACCCATTATTGATACAAATTCCCCTTCCTTAATAGTTAAATTTATATTCTTTAGAACATCTATATTTATCTTACCCATCCTATAGGACTTGCATAAATCCACTGCTTTAATGGCCTCTGTCAAACCCTCCATCTCCTTTCTCTACTCATACTTGATGTTTTCAATGATACTAAGCTTAGATGATTTTAATGCAGGGCTTATGGATGCAATGACTGAGATGACTATTCCTGTCACTATAGAAGCCCCTATCATGCTGATTGAATAGTGCATGGGTATGTCAGTAACTAAGTATTTTAAAATTGAAGGTACTAAATAAATGAGAATAATGCCTCCCAATGCTCCCATGGTTCCTCCAATGATTCCTCCTGTAAATGCTTCTATAAATATCATCTTTATCATTTGTGCCTTGCTCATACCCATTGAACGATACATTGCCAGGAATCTTTTTCTCTCTATAAAGCTGATGGTATAGTTATTTAGGACTCCAAATACACCTATAACCATAGCCGCTACAGAAAAGCCAGTCATTATGTCAAGCAACATCTTATTGCTTTGACTATCACGCCTTTCTGATTCTTTTACCGTCATAATCCAAGGAAACCTTCTCGCAAATCTCTCTTTTAGTTCTATTGCTACTTTTTCCGGATCCTTAGAAGTCTTTATATATATTTCAGAGTAATAGCTCTGTCCCGTATCCAACTTATAGTATTTGTCTGATATAATAGCATAGCTTCCATTATACATAAGAGAATAGAAAGAACCTATAATTCTATAATTTTTCATACCGTCAGCCATTTCAATACCTATTGTGTCTCCTTTTTTCACCATCAATTGTTCCATCAGAGATTCAGATAATAAAATATTTCTACCCTCTTCCAATTGCATCAAAGTATTTTCCTTATCATTTTCCAAGTCAATATGTATAAAATCTGAGAACTTGTTTACATCTATTCCATGGATTAGATTGATTCTTGCATTTCCCCTATTGGTTTTGGTACCGTATTTTTGAAAAATACCGTAGGCTCCTTCTACTCCGTCAGTAGCTTTTATCATGTTTAATAAATTTTTGTCTGCTCTGTCCAGCTCCATGAATATATCAAAATCAAGATTCTTATAAAAGCTGGTTACTTCCTTCAGGACACTGCTGCTTACTGTATTTATCATCAATATGCTTGATATCCCTATAGTCAGCAATGCAATATTGTTGGCTATGCTTTTGTTGTGCCTCAGATTCTTTGCAGCCAATATCCCTTCATTACCAAATATCTTGCTATATAATCCCTCCAACAGTCTAAGGAGAATAGCTGTAATAAAAGGTATCAAAAGCACTATGGCTAGTGTTGAGAGCACCATTAATGGGAAACCTACAGGCAAAATCAATCTCCTGGGAAGCTGTGGCGGTACCAAAATTGATATGATAATCAGAGGAATCGCTACTATGGTTTTCCACCTTTTATTGATCCCGCTCTTTACAGATGACAAAAATATGATATCTTTTACTGAGGTTTTTACAGCTTTCCTAATAGGAAATATGGAGCTTACTATCGAAAGAATCAAGGCTAGGACAAAGGCGGCTACAAATTGTAAGGGTGTATAACTTATCTTAAGGCCTACTCCTGCAGCCCATGTGGGCATAATTGTCTTGGTCATTGCCATTAGTATGCCTATACCCAATATACAACCCAAAAAGCCTCCAATTACTCCGTAGCCTGTACTTTCAAACAATAGCACAAAATTTGTAGACCTTCTTGTAGCTCCTATACTCCTGAAGGTTCCGATTATGGGCAGCCTCTCTGCAATTATTACTTTATAAGATGTATACATTATGAATATGCTCATAAAAAGCACTATTCCTGTCATCAATATGAAGGGGGTAGATATACCTGATGAAGCATTTTTAAGCTCCGCTTCTGTTATGGTCTCTCTAACGATATATCTGTTGTACTCTTCAGCCAATACGTCCATCATTTCATTCAGTCGGCTGGAATCCTTCAGTTTTACGTATAGCTCAGTAAACCTTCCTTTGGCATCGTATATAGTGCTTATGGTGTTGATGGGAGCAACCACCGTTATATTGCTTGCATTATCATAAAAAAAGCCTATAGGTTCTGAAATGCCGCTTATACGAAACTTCATCCTGCTGTTAGCTATTTCAACATCCATAATATCTCCAACAGATAGTCCATATTTATCCGCTGTGGTCTTGCCGATTATTATTTTATTTCCCAGAAAAGGTTCAATATTTGATTCACCTGTTATGGCAAGTACCCCCATCTTTTGTAAATCCTCAAATTTTACAGCTTTTATAATCAATGGCACAATCTCTTTATCATCAATATTATAATAGCCTCCTGTTTGTAGAATGCCGGCTGCATACTCTATACCCGGAGTATTCTCTGCTTTATGGGAATCAACAAATCTCGAGGGTGAATCAGCCCCGGGATGTATTATTATTTCAGAACTACCGTAATACATTTTCAATCTTTCCAGATACAAGTTTTCCATGGTGCTGGATATAGCCATAGATGCGAAAAATAAAGCTGTAGAAACACAAATTGAAAATATGATTAAAAAAGTCCTGAATTTATTGGATTTAATGTTTTTCAATACAAACTTTAATATAATTCTCAAACTCTCACATCCTGTAAAAATATACTCCGTTACTATTTTACGGTAATTAATTGTAAAAGTCTTGTTTTTTATTAAATAACGTGTAAATTTGGGGATAAAAAAAACTTCGGGCTGTTGCCCGAAGAATTAATTATTTTCTATACTTTCTTTATTAACCTCAGTATTTTCAACTTTTTCAGCTGTCTCAGCTTTCTCAACGGCGCCTCCGGTGTTTTGTGGTGCTGGTATGTTTCCTGAATATATCGCAGCTATATCTATTCCCAGGTCTATGTTTTGCAGTTCCTGAAAATATCTCACTATAGAAACTGCCAGAGCGTTGGCTGCTTTATCTCTATATGATTCCTTCTTAATCTGTGCCAATTCTTCTTTGTTTGTTATAAATCCAAGCTCTGCAAGGATAGCAGGCATCTTAGTCTTATTAAGCACATAAAGATTAGGTCTTGCCACTGTACCTCTGTTGGGTCTCTTCAATGTTTTTATTAGCTCATCCTGGAATATGGCCGCCATGTTTTTATTGTTTATAGCATAAGCCTCATTGGGTGTATTTGGATAATACAGTGTTTCAATGCCTTGGGTACTGCTTACAAAAGCATTAAAGTGAATGCTCATGAAAAAGTCTGCATAGCTCTGATTAGCCAAATCTGTCCTTTGTTGCAAAGTAGTATATGTATCATCTTCTCTTGTCATAATGGTTTTGAAACCCAATTTGTCAAGCTTTTCTTTTAGCCTCTTTGCAACATCCAGATTCAAACTTTTTTCAAAGGTAACACCATCAGCGCCTTTTGCTCCAGGATCTTTACCTCCATGGCCCGCATCTATTGCCACAAGAATATCCTGGGGTGTCTTAGGCGTATATTTAAGCTTTATCTTTACAAGCTTGGAAACATCCTCGGATAGTTTTTCATACTCAACATTATTTTTTAATTTAAACTCAGCCTTGGTATAAATCTGACCATTTCTCTTTTCCTTGGACAATTGAATGTATTCCAATAGATTATCATTTATTCCAAATCTATCATTATCAAACTCAATATCTTGTTTTGTCTCTACCTTCAAAGTCCTGGTTTCTTCATCAAGTGCTACATTGTATTCTGCTCCATCGTTGTTATTCAAATATACGGTGGAGGAATTATAACTTTTATCATATCCAATGAATGAATAGGGCATGTCCGAAATATAAACCTTCGTTACACTTCCTTCATTTCTAATATCATAGTATACATCTGCATTAACATCCACTACGACTCTTGCAGTTCCTACTTCGAACTGACCTGTACGAACGGCACTCACCAATGGTGAGTCGGTTTCGATATTTTGTTCTGCGCCTTCCAATACAGCTCCCTGTACATCTATAACCAATCTCTTAGGATCTTCCAACTTAGTAACAAGTGTATCTATTCCCTTTGAACCCTTTATGGTTACCACATGGCTGAAGCCTTCCTTAGCTACAGTAACAGGCTGAATAATATTTGCGTATACTATTGATACGCTTTTCTTATCGGCGGATTGAGCGATCTTTGCCTTCTGCTGATCCTTTAAATCTACCACTATTCTGGTAACATAGGGTTTTACACTGAATTGCCCGATTCTTACTCTTATAATCTCATCTTTATTTATTTCCTTAGCTTCAAACTCAGTAGCTGCTACCGCATCAGCGATGTCTATAACCATCCTGTCAGGATTGGTCAGCGTAAAGTAGCTATATTTTACTGGATTATCCGCAACTATATCAAGCTGTGGGAAGCCGCCGCTGTCGTCGAATCTAATATCTTGCACTTTAACAATTACTTTCTCATTTATACTTAAAGCATTTGCGGCTTTATCATAATCAAAGGCATAATCCATATGTTTTTCAAGGAATGTGAGAGGCACATAAGCTCTCCCTTTTACCATTATGGTCTTATAGTCCATAGGTACTTCTTTACTGTTTACTACCGCCTTATCCCTGTTTATTACAAAAGCCATAGCCTGTCCATCTTTCCTTAAAGACATGGTCTGAGTCTTTATATTCCAGACTACATTGTAGCCAAGGCCTTCACCTACAGGCCGTAGAGGTATCATAACATGATTGTCTCTTATTAATGGTGCAAACTCTTTATCTGCCTTTTTACCTAATGTATATATTCCTTCTTCTTTAGTCGGGTTTTCAGCCTTTTTGGTTGACTCCGCTTCACCTATGCTTACCATTCTCTTACTGCTATCATACTTTGCTTCAATTCCAAAAGCTGTTTTTATGTAATTTATTGGGACATAAGCTCTACCATTGCTCAAAAATACTGCTTTATCTATTTTCACAGTTTTACCGTTTATAACTGTGTTAACACTCCCAATGGTAAGTCTTATGCTTTGGTTGCCTTTTTTTATGTCCATGATTCTGGTACTTGGATTATATGTAACTTTATAGCCTAAAGCCTCTGCAGCAGCCCTCATGGGAACATAGACTTTTCCACTTTGTAAAAGAGGCGGGTCAATGCCAGTAAGAGTCTTACCCATGACCTGCATGGACAAGGAAGGTTCCTTTTGGCTTTGAAGTTTTGCTGCGTCAGCAGTGCCTGATATAAATGTCATAATAAGACACACTGCTATTACAAAAATTGTTGCTTTTTTCATCAAACTCCTCCTTTTCCTTTGCTTTCAAGATATTAATTCGACTTTATCACCTCTTTTCCTCCATATTTTATATTTCAGTTTATTAACAAATTTGTTACACTATGTCGCATACTTCATATTGACGCAGTATTTGCCAGTTTTGTTGCGTTGCTTTGCGCTGCCTAGGGTATTTCTTTTAGGTCTAGTCGCTAGTCACTAGTCACTTGTCGCTGGTCTCTGGTGTTAGGGTATTCCTTCTGGGTCATTTTGAGGAACACGGATTTTCACGGAGAATAACCACGGATTAACACGGAGAGTTACTTTATTTAACCACTAAAAGACACTAAGACTTCACTAAAATACACTAAAGGGTATAATTTCGATGCTAAAGCGAACTAGAATAAGCATATGTGCTATATTGGTTGCATAGCCTAAGGTATTCCTATTCCGTCATGCTTCGAGCTACGAGTTGCGTGTAGTCAAGGTATTCCTATTGGGTGTGAGATCCTTCGCTTATCGCTCAGGATGACAAAGCTAGTGTGGGGCGCTGGGGTTGCGGAACGGTTATGAACCGTTCCCTACATTGCTGTGCTCAGGACGACAGCTATTGTATCTAAAAAAGCCCAAAAGGAATCCCCTAACACCAGAGGCTAGCGACTAGCGACCAGTGACTAATCTTAAGAGGAATACCCTAGTCAATCGATGCATATATTTCAATATAACCAAACAAGGTGGTGAATTCTATGGATAGTTTTTATGATAATGAAAGTGTTACGAAATACCTGGAGTATATGGCCTATTTGAATACTATATCCTTTTGTCTACTATCGGGCTGTGGTATCACAAAATCCATAATGGATAAAAAATCTAAATACTCAGATATTACAATCAATCTAGCTTTGTATAAAAAGGCAACTCCTCAATACCAGGATAAACCGGCTAACTATTATAGCTTTAATACATATCTATGGAAAGACAAAAAAGTAAAAAGAACCATAAGTCCTTTAGTCCAAGCCCTCTCGATAATATCCATGAATCTTACAGCCAGAAAGATTCTTGATGGTTCCTTTAGTATAAAAAATGGCGAAGAAATCGCATATTATCTCGCATATGCATCAGTAGCACAGCTAAACTTTATGTACGATAACCTCTCCAGAGAAAATCTGTTGTATTCTTCCAAGCACAAAATCGATGTATTTGGTAAGGATAATATGGAAATAGATGAAATGAGCCTTGATCTATTGCCCCAATACTATGCTTGTGAAGCTGCTGCTTTGACACAAAACCTGTTAGACAAGACCAGATACTACTTAAAACTTAATCCTAACTCAAAAAAAGCCGTAGATTATCTATTGCCTGATCTATGCCATATAGCGATAAAGGACGCTCTTTATACTTCATCTCGCACTCTATGTCAGATATGCGACAGCCTTCTTAACATTTATGAATATACCGATATCAGTAGAGCTTTGGTATATAACACAATAAATATACTGGGTCTGGAACTTTGTGAAAGAATAACATCCAAAGGAGAAATACTGAGAGTACCTGATGATACTAAGATAAGCTCATTTTTTACAATACTTATGTCTTTATCTACATTAAGCCGTCTTTACCTGCTTTGTGGTTTCCCTAATTATCTATCCAACTCCATAACATTATATAACGTTCTAAAACAGTATTGGAACGAAGAGGAAGGTCTTTACCTGAAAAGCGAAGACAACTCTATTGAATATTCTATCAAAGAAATAGGAGGAATTTTCTCCTCCCTTAAGAATTTCAGAAGATGTGCAGAAGGGTCCTATATATATGATTTAGACAGAATGATATCCACTTCCTTCAAAAACATGATTTTAAAAAGTGGAATCTTCATTAATCAAAGCTATCCCATATTGGATGATGAAACTATAAATCTTCCCAAAACCGTCAATACATCAAAGAAATCTCCTCCTGTATTCTTGGAGAGAATTGAATATAAGAGATCTAAAGCTAGATTCAAAGTCATCGATGAATACTTCCATGCTGATCATTCTCTCTGGACCAGCAGACAACTTCTTTGAATAAAACCTCATTTAGTCGACTCCATACTGAACTTAACCGCCTTTTGGCACCCGATACCTTTAGGAGCGGGAGACTTAGGGCATATTAGTTCAGTGTTGAAATAATAGAGCCATTTATCAGGTGACATTATGCTATGATCCGATATGATAAACAAGCATTCAATGTCTTCTGGAGGGATATCATGAAAAATTAAAACTTCTGCATCATATCCCTTTTCTTTATCCCTCCTTACTCTCATATTCTCATCCATACTAAGGGAATCTAACCAATACTCTTCAACCATTTTAGCTCCTTTTTCTTCAATGAATTTTTTAGCCTCTTCAAAACCTTTTATGTTTTGTAGAATAAAAGGTTCAAATAGAATATTAGCTTTATTTTCATTGCAAACCCAGCACTTCTTAGTATCCACTTTCACCTTTAATAGCGCTGTGTGAGAATGCCAATTATGGTCTTCCTTAAAATTCATACTTGCAAAGATGGCCTTTTTTCTCACGACCCAGTATGGAATATTGTCAGTTCTGTATTTATCAAAATAATTATGGAAATCATAATACTTATCAAAATAAGTTATTTTATCATCAAAATGTATTCCTTCAGCCAAGGTTTTCTCCAGGTCAATGATACTGACCACATGGTAAAGAGCTCCTGTCACAGAAAAATCCTCGAAAGTCAACGAAGTACCTCCTTATCCTATAATTTACCTTAATATTGATACATTAGTTTTAGCCAATTGGAGAAAATTATTATAGGAGGTGTTTATCCTGATTCTTATAAATTGTACTGAAAATTGTATACATCAAAAGGATGGCATGTGTACCTTGGATCATGTGGGTAAAATTTCTAACACTACATCGACAGGTTGTGAATTTTATGTAGAAAATAACAAGAAAAATATTAGTATATCAAAAGAAACCTCCTCCCAGGGCCAGTAGGCTCCAATATACAACCCAATATAAAAAAAAGCAACAAGCTTATGTATAAGCTGTCGCTTTTTCGTATTTCCTGGGAAATATTCAACATCATGTTATATAAGGTCCATATAAAAATATTGTAATAAGTAAATCGTAGAGCATGAACAATAGAAATTCTGGAATTATATGCAAGTCTTCAATGCTATTTTTCCATGCCTTTGCCATAAAATATGATATAACACTGATAGAAATCATGATCAGGTACTTGACAAAGGGGGGCTGCATAAAGCCTGGAATCATATAGTATGATAAACCAGTGTAATAGGAGTTTGCGGTTATTAATTTAATAATCATAAAAAGTCCTATTGCTATTGAGTAATTAAGCTTAGGATTCCAGGCAAATTTTCTGATTTCGAAAAACTCTACAAAAACAAGCCATAAAATTGCTGGTATGAATATAAAAGCTCTAATAACCGCTATTATCAACCCATTTATAAAAGGTGATATGCTGTTTGCTATGGCTGTGTAATAATCCTGTTTCGTTGGTTTTCCTGCAATAGCGGCATATTCTTCTCCAGTTTCAGTAAACCAGACATCATATTTAAATTCTCCCGCTGCTCTTAAGAATACCAAAGCCTCATTTTCTCCATACTTAACCATATTGATGCCTTTTATAAAATCCATCAACTTTGTAGAAAACAATTGATTGCTAATGATACCATTTTTGAAATAAGTATTAACAATCCTGAAGCCACTACCTGCTTCATCATAATAATTCTCAATAAAGACAGCAGTCAGCTCATCTTGCTTCTTATCCGGACATCTGACTTCACTGACATAAACATCGGTTTGGCTTTCTCTTCCCAGAGATTTAAGAAGCTTAAAGTTCATTTCAAAACCATGGCCTGCATTTAACGGCACTGCAGTATATAGGGTTTTTGCAGTCTGACCAGCCCTATTCCAGACATTATTTTCATAAAAAATGTACGCATAATCATTGTCAAGGCCTATTTCCAAATTTCCTATGCTTTCATTTGAAATTTGAGCATTTTCCACCTTCCGAGCTTTAAATGACCATTCACCTCTGAAAAAACTCAAATATATAATTTCTTTTTCCATAGGGGAGACTTCTCTAATAGAAACAGTGTGTAATATGCCTGCATCATCTATGGCTGCTGAAACATAAACTGGATCTTCAAAGGCATACACCTCTCCCAATTGATGTGCTCCTTCATCATCAACCATATAATACCTAAGGCCTGTTTCATCAGCTACTGCAAGAAAGATATTACCTCCTAGAGACAAAGCTTGAAAATCCTTTACCTTATCTAATATGAGGCTTTTCTCCTCATAGGCATTGCCATTTATCTTCCTTGATACATATAGCTCATAGTTTTCTGTCCAGAATATATATGGCTCCATGCCTTGGTATTTTACCAGCTTGTTTAAAGCGGCATCGGTTATGATAATATCTTCGGTCTCCTTGATGTCTGCCTTATCCTTCTCTAATATCGTTCTGGTAAACCTGTCATTTTTGGCAGTTAATATCCATATGTTATCTTGATTCATTTCTATACTTACTGTTTTTTTATAAGGACTCTTATCTATATACAGTTCTCTTGCCCACTTGTCCGAAGGTGAAGAAGTTATATGCTCCAGATTTTGATAAGTATGAAAAGAAAATATAATGAGGATAATTACTATTGTATAAATTACAGGCATATATTTTCCTTTTTTCATCTGACTCCCCCTCAGTATTTGGATAAATATATCATATTTATTTTATGTATTGAAGTAGGGAATGGCTTCACCATTCCCTACTTACTACTTAATTATAAGCCATATAGGACTCTTTAGTAATTACCTAGACCAGTAGCTAGTATCCTGGTAACCAGTGGCTAGCAGCTAGTGGCTAGAGGCTAAAGAATTATACATTATGACATGCTACATAGTGTTCCTTATCTATTTCCCTGAACTCAGGTATTTCCTGTGAGCACCTATCTGTAGCATATCTGCATCTTGCCTTAAATCTGCATCCTGGTGGCGGGTTAATTGGACTTGGCACATCGCCTTCCAGTAGAATTCTCTTTCTTGATTTCTCAACATCCGGGTCTGCAATGGGTATAGCAGACATTAGAGCCTGAGTATATGGATGAATCGGTCTCTTATATAGCTCTGTACTTGAAGCCAACTCAACCATTGTACCTAAATACATAACTCCAACTCTATCGGAAATATGCTTAACCATACTTAAGTCATGGGCTATGAAAAGGTAGGTCAGTTTCTTATCTTGCTGTAGATTGATAAGAAGATTAACAACCTGAGCCTGAATGGAAACATCTAGAGCTGATATAGGCTCATCGCAAACTATGAACTTAGGTTCCACAGCCAAGGCACGAGCAATGCCTATTCTCTGCCTCTGTCCTCCTGAGAATTCATGAGGGAATCTGTTAGCATGCTCTCTATTAAGTCCTACGGTGTGCAAAAGCTCATATATCCTTTCCATTCTCTCTTTTCCTGTGTATAGGTTATGAATATCTATACCTTCTCCAATAATGTCACCTACTGTCATTCTTGGGTCTAAAGATGCATAAGGGTCTTGGAATATCATCTGTGCTTTTTTTGTAAAATCTTTAGCTTGTTTTCTATCTAATTTATGAACATTTATACCATCAAAGATTACTTCTCCGCCTGTAGCTTCATATAGCCTTATGATAGTTCTCCCTGCTGTAGATTTTCCGCAGCCGGATTCTCCAACAAGGCCAAGGGTTTCTCCTTCTCTTATAAAGAAGTTCAATCCATCTACTGCTTTTAGAACTGCATTGCCGCCTACATAAAAGTATTTTTTAAGATCTTTTACTTCAATCAGTTTTTTATTTTCCATCATTTCACCCCTCTTTCCTTAATAGGTCTCTCAACCTTAGGTGCATATGGATGGCCTAACCAACAAGCTGCATAATGATCTTTGTTGTATTCCATATTGCATGGAGGAGTCTCATAGCAAACCTCCATTGAATATTTACATCTGGCAGCAAAGGCACATCCCTGTGGTGGGGCGAAAAGATCAGGCGGTGTACCTGTTATGGGTATTAAATGTTCCTTATTTTCTGCGTCAAGTCTTGGCACTGATTTAAGAAGTCCCCATGTATAAGGATGCTGTGGGTTGTAGAATATATCTTCTACAGTACCACTCTCAACAACTTCTCCAGCATACATGACTATTATTCTCTCAGCCATATCTGCTACAACGCCAAGATCGTGGGTAATCAATATTATTGAAGTATCAAGTTTTGATTTTAATTCCTTCATCAAATCCAGTATCTGAGCCTGAATAGTAACATCAAGTGCAGTGGTAGGTTCATCTGCAATAAGCAGTTTTGGGTTACAAGCCAAAGCTATAGCTATCATAGCTCTCTGCCTCATGCCACCGCTGAATTCATGAGGATATTGGCCTGCTCTCTTATCGGGATTAGGAATACCAACTAATTTTAACATCTCTACAGCTTTTTCCATAGCTTCTTTTTTGCTTAAATGCTGATGCTTTATCAAACCTTCAGCTATCTGTTTACCAACCATCATAGTTGGATTTAAGGATGTCATAGGATCCTGGAATATCATACCTATTTCTGAGCCTCTTATGGCTTCCATCTTTTTGTCGGAAAAATTCGTAATATCAACACCGTTAAAAATAATATTTCCGCTCTTAATCCTTCCTGGAGGCATAGGTATAAGCTTCATAATGGATTGGGCAGTAACACTTTTGCCGCAGCCAGATTCTCCAACTATAGCTATAGCTTCGGCTTTGTTCAAATGAAAGGATACTCCTCTAACAGCTTTAACTTCTCCTGCATATGTGTCAAAAGATACATGCAGATCTTTTACTTCGAGTATTTTCTCTTTTTCCATATCTTACACCTCCTACTTTCTTAATCTTGGATCCAGAGCGTCTCTCAATCCATCACCAAACAAATTCAATGACAACATAGTTATACTAATGAAAAATGCAGGTATAAACAATCTATATGGGAATACTCTCAAAACAGCTGCACCTGATGATGCCAACTGTCCCCAGCTGGACATAGGAGGTTTAACGCCTAATCCTATAAAACTAAGGAATGCTTCTGTAAATATAGCACTTGGTATTCTCATAGTCAAACTTACTATAATAACCCCTAAAGTATTTGGTATCAAATGTCTTAATATCAATCTTGAAGAATTAGCTCCCAGTGTTCTGGCAGCTAAAACAAATTCCTGTTCCTTGAGCTGCAATATCTGGCCTCTTACCAATCTTGCCATACTGAGCCATCCAGTTATAGCAAAGGATATGATAATTGGAACAACACCTGAACCCACTATAACCATGATAAGAATTATGAATATCATACTTGGTATGGCAATCATTACATCTATAAATCTCATAATTAGCATGTCTATCTTGCCGCCGTAAAAACCTGAAACGCCTCCAACCAATATTCCAATGAGCGTATCCAGCAAAGCAGCCATTAGACCAATAAAGAGCGATACACGGGCTCCCATCCAAACACGGGCCCATAGATCTCTGCCTAAATCGTCAGTACCAAACCAATGTTCAGAATTTGGAGATTGATCTGTGTTACTCAAATCATTATCGCTATGATTATAAGGAACCATCATGGGTCCTATTATTGACATTATTGTCATAACAATAATTACAATAAGTCCAAGCATAGCAATCTTGTTTTTCTTCAATCTTCTCCAAGCATCCTGCCAATAGGTCATACTGGGACGGACAATGGATTGGCTTTTTTCTTCGTTTATTCCGACATGCTTAAACTTTTCTCTGCTTATTTCCATATCATTGCTCCTCCCTTACTTGCCTACCCTGATTCTGGGATCTACTAAACCGTAGGCTATATCAACAATGAAGTTCATAAATACCAAGAACGCTCCGAAGAATATAGTCAATCCCATAACCATAGTATAGTCTAAATTTTGTATGCTCAACACATAGTGTCTTCCAAGACCTGGAATAGCAAATATCTGCTCCACAACAAAGGTACCGGTAAGCAGAGCAGCAACCAAAGGACCTAATACGGTAACAACAGGAAGAATAGCATTTCTTATCTGATGTTTAATAGTTACCTGTGCAGGAGATAAACCCTTTGCCTTTGCCGTCTTGATATAATCTTGTCCTACCACCTCAAGCATGCTGGTTCTCATCAACCTTGCTATCAAAGCCAATGTCCCTAATCCAAGGGAAAAAGTAGGCATTATGGTGTGAGCGAAACTCTTCCACTGAGCTACAGGCAGAAGCTTCCAATGTATTCCAAATAAATATTGTACTAAAGCGCCTATTACGAAACTGGGTACCGAAACACCGATTACAGCAATAACCATGCTGGCATAATCCCAGCCTTTATTATGATTAAGAGCAGCAATAATACCAAGTATCAATCCCACTGTAACCGAAAAGGCTAAAGAACGAATTCCTAACTCTGCTGAAGCTGGAAAAGCATCAGCTATTATATTGTTGACCTCTCTATTTTTATATCTTAGGGAATAACCCATATCACCCTTCACCAAATTGCCCATATATGTTGCATATTGTACAGGCAAGGGTTTGTCCAAGCCATAATACTTCATCATGTTGGCCTTTATTTCCGGGGTTATCTTTTCGCTTGTGAATGGATCACCTGGCAATATTCTTACTAAGAAAAATGTCAAGGTAGCCAGAATCCATATTGTAATAAGCGATACAAAAAATCTTTTTAAGATGTATCTAAACAAAATGTAGGCACCTCCAAACCTAGAATTAAATTTGTGAATTTTCTGTGAAATAATTGTGATTATTTTTAGAAATATTTCTCTCAAATATGGGACAAAGGTATATGTTAACATATACCTTTGTCTTGCATATTTATAACTATTTTTTTTATCCTTGATTATCTTGTAATATCAGCGTTCATGAAATCGTTTTCAGCGCCTATGAAGTTCTTAACCAATCCTGTCAAGCCATCAACATGTACCCATGCTCTTCTTCTGAAGTATACAGGAACTATAGGACCGTTTTCAAGCAAGTATTTTTCTGCTTCGAACATCTTGTCTGCTCTTGCTTTTACATCTGCAGTTGTCTTGCAGAAGTTGATCATATCAGTGTATGTCTGGTCTTCCCAACCTGTATTGTTGTGTCCGCCACCGATTACCCACAAATCAAGATAAGTCATTGGGTCATCGTAGTCTGGGCCCCAACCTGCGAATACAAGGTCATATTCGCCTTTGTTCATGAGCTCAAGTCTCTGCTTGAATGGAACCTGTTTGATTTCTAGTTTTATTCCAAGGTTCTTAGCTATCATATCCTGAATAGCTTCTGCTGATGTTCTTGCAGTATCTGAATCGTCAGTCAAGTATTCAATAGCAGGAACCTTATCAATAGTTGTGCCTATTTCTGCCAATGCTTTATCCAAATATTCCTTAGCCTTTGCAGGGTCAGCATTCTTTGGATAGAATTCCAATGGATATTCTTTAGCAAATAAATCGTTTACGCCAGCCAATAATGGTAATACGTATCTTGTAGCTGCATCTGAACCATTCTTAAGAACTGCATCTACAAAATTCTGTCTGTCTATTGCATAAGCAAATGCTTTTCTGAAGTTCGCATTTCCTACAAACTTACCAATTTCAGGATTTCTTCCCTTAACATTGAACTGGAAGTAGAATTCTGCACCGTCATAGTAGAATTTAGCCTGACCATTGTCAACAAATTCCTGTACTCTTGCAGGAGGAAGATTTACAAAGTCGAGATCTCCAGCTTCATACATGCTCATTGCAGTATTGCTGTCTGTAACTATAGCAATCTCTACTCTGTCAATCTTTATAGCATCCTTGTTCCAGTAATTAGGATTCTTTTCAAGAACAAGACCATCTTCATGTCTCCATTCTGTCATAACATATGGTCCATTGTAAAGGATCTTATCAGCTTCAGAAGCATATGCAGTTCCTTGAGCTTCTACGAAGTCCTGTCTTACTGGGAATAAGGATATGAAGTTAGTTAAAGCTAGGAAATAGCCTGTTGGTACTTCCAATGTGATTTCAAGAGTCTTATCATCTAATGCTTTAACTCCAATCTGGGAAGGATCTGAGATCTTGCCAGTGTTGTAAGCTTCACCGTTTTTAATGTAATAGCCCTGGAATGCATACTCGGAAGCTGTAGCAGGATCCAATAATCTCTTTAAACCATACTCAAAATCATGAGCTGTAACTGGTTTGCCATCGCTCCATACAGCATCTCTAAGATGGAAAGTGTAAGTAAGACCATCCTCGGAAATTTCCCAGGATTCTGCCATACCAGGAGTTACCTGTCCGTTGTCTGCAACTCTAACGAGTCCTTCATAAAGATGGTGACCCAACATGATTGCATAAGTATCTGTAGCTATCTGTTGGTCAAGTGCTGGAGGCTCTGCTCCAATTGAAAATCTCAATACTTTTGGTTCCTGTGCTGCAGGTTCTTCACCAGGAGTTGCTGGTTCCTCTGCAGGAGCCTTTGGTCCGCATGCTGTAAGTACTAAACTTAGCACAAGCAACATTACGAGCACCAATGAAAGTGATCTTTTCATCAATTCATCCCCCTTATTTTTACTTAGGCGCATATTGCTGACGCCTAAAATTTAATAAAATTATGCAGAAACAGCCTAGGCTGTACTACAACAAATTGAATAAAACTTAAAGAGTAATTTTATTATATTTATATTACACGAATCCAAGGATTTTTTCAATATATTTTATCTCCATGAAATATATATATCAAAATAATTTTCAAATTGCGAATAATGCAAGCAAGTAAAATCAATGCTTCAATATGACAAAAAATATTAATTTTTTTAAAGAAACTATTATAACATTGATATAAGATAAATATGAAATAATTTATACACTATTACCATACTTGGAAAGATAAGACTTGGGGGACATATCAATGTCCCCTTTTACTAAATGGCTTATCCAGTATGCATATGTCATAATGCTACACTATATTCATATATTTCTCTTGCAGGCTTATTCCAGCATATCCCTGAGTATTTTGTTTATGATTTGCGGATTTCCCTTACCCTTTGATGCTTTCATGCACTGTCCTACCAAGTATCCCAGTGCATTTGTTTTTCCTTTTTTGTAGTCTTCTACAGATTTTTCATTTTCACTCAATACTTTTTTTACCAGTTCAACTATTGCTCCTTCATCGCTTATCTGCCTCAATCCTAATTGATCCACAAGAGTTTCCGGATCCTTCCCCGTTTTGAACATCTCTTCGAAAACCTGTTTTGCTCCGGTGCTGCTTAATATTCCATCATCGACTAAATCTACTAATTTTCTTAAAGCTTCAGGTTTTATTTTAAGATCTTTAAGGTCAAGCTCCTTCTCCTTTATTATTCTTAACACCTCACCCATGACCCAGTTGCTTATGGCTTTGGGATTCTTATGCCCTTTGGCACAAGCTTCAAAAAAGCTTGACAATTCTTTTGTCAATGTGAGGACTGAAGCGTCATAGTCAGGGATTCCGTACTCCTCAACAAATCTTTTTTTCTTATCATCAGGAAGCTCAGGCAAAGCCTTCCTTATATCTTCAATCCAAGCCTCTTCTAATATTATGGGTACCAAATCAGGTTCAGGGAAATATCTATAGTCATGAGCTTGTTCTTTGGTTCTCATGGACACTGTAATTCCCTTTGATTCATCCCATCTACGGGTTTCCTGGACTATGGCGCCGCCTTCAGAGAGAATTTTTTTATGCCTTTCTTCTTCATATTCCAACGCCTTTTGCAGGGCTTTCATTGAGTTCATGTTCTTGATTTCCGTTTTTACACCGAATTCTTTTTGTCCTACAGACCTTATGGAAATATTGGCATCACATCTTAAGGAACCTTCCTGCATTTTGCAGTCGGAGATCTCCAGGTATTCCAGGATACCTTTAAGCTTTTCCAGGTATAATCTAGCTTCTAAGGGGCTTCTAATATCTGGTTCAGATACTATCTCTATCAGAGGCACTCCGCCTCTGTTGAAATCCACCAATGAATAATCCTCTGATTCAGTGCCGTGTATCAGCTTGCCCGCATCTTCTTCTATATGAATTCTAGTAATTCCTATATTTTTTTCCTGCCCATCTAATTCTATTTTTATTCTCCCATTCTTGCACAGTGGTTTATCATATTGGGAAATCTGGTAGGCTTTAGGCAAATCAGGGTAGAAGTAATTCTTTCTGTCTGTCTTGCTATACAATGATATCTGGCAGTTCAATGCTAAGCCTGCCTTAACTGCATACTCAACAACCTTTTTATTAAGCACGGGCAATGCACCTGGATAACCCATACACACAGGGCAGCAATTGGTATTAACTTCTCCACCAAACTCATTTTTACAGCTGCAAAATGCCTTAGTTTTCGTGCTTAGTTCTGCGTGTATTTCAAGACCTATAATCGTTTCATAATTCATAACTTTCACCACCTTACAGAGTCGGTTTTTTCTTAGAAAAATCAGTATTTCTTTCAAAAGCATGAGCAGCCTTTATTATGGAAGCCTCACCTAAGGCTTTACTCATTATCTGCATGCCCACAGGTAAACCTTTGGAAAACCCACAGGGTAGGGATATTGCAGGTATGCCTGCAATATTTACAGGTACGGTACAAATATCTGACATATACATTGCCAGTTGATCATCGGTTCTCTCTCCTATCTTAAAGGCTGTTGTAGGAGATGTGGGAGAAATAATTATGTCATACTTTTCAAAGGCTTTTTCAAACTCCTGCTTTATAAGTCTTCTCACCTTCAATGCCTTGTTGTAGTAAGCATCATAATATCCTGAGCTTAGAGTATAGGTACCCAGCATTATCCTAAGCTTTACCTCGTCACCGAAACCTTCGCTTCTGCTGTTTATATACATTTCCTCTAAACTATCGTATTCCTTTGCTCTATATCCATACCTTACACCGTCAAATCTAGCCAGATTTGAGGAAGCTTCAGCAGATGCAGCTATGTAATATACAGGAAGAGCATATTTGGAATAGGGAAGGCTGATTTCTTCTACGTGGGCTCCAAGGCCTTCAAGGATTTTTACACCGTCCAGCACTATTTTTTTAACATCTGGATCAATGCCTTCTTCGAAATATTCCTTGGGCAGGCCAATTTTCATACCCTTAATATCCTTATTTAAAGCTTCTGTAAAGTCCCCATGCTCTACTGCAAGAGATGTGGAATCCCTTTCATCGTGGCCGTATAAATGGTTCAATACAATGGCACAATCCTCCACATCCTTTGTAAAGGGCCCTATCTGGTCAAAGGAAGAACCATAAGCCACCAAACCGTATCTGGATACGGCTCCATAGGTAGGCTTAAAACCTACTACTCCGCATAATGATGCAGGCTGCCTTATGGAACCTCCCGTATCAGAGCCTAAGGAAAAGAAGGCTTCGTCAGCTGCTACAGCTGCTGCTGAACCTCCGCTGGAGCCTCCGGGAACCCTCTCCAAATCCCAGGGGTTTCTGGTTGTTTTTAAGGCTGAGTTTTCAGTAGAACTCCCCATGGCAAATTCATCAAGATTGGTCTTTCCTATCAGGATTGCTCCTGCTGCTTTAAGCTTTTCACATACATGAGCATCAAAGGGAGGTACATAATTCTCCAGCATCTTTGAAGCACATGTAGTCCTTATTCCATTAGTAGAAATATTATCTTTAATAGCCATAGGAATTCCGGCTAAATCTCCTAATTTTTCACCCTCTGCAATTCTTTTGTCAACAGATTCTGCAGCTTCATATGCTTTGTCCTTAGCGAGAGTCAAATAAGCACCTATTTTATCATCCAAATTCTCAATTCGGTTATAAACACTATCCAATACCTCTTTAGAGCATATTTCACCAGATCTTATTTTATCTCTTATCTCATGAAGAGTCAGACTATATAAATCCAATGCTTTCACCTCTTTCCCACCTATTCTATTATCTTGCTTACCTTAATACAGCCATACATCTTATCAGGTGCATTAGCCAGCAAGGTTTCTCTGCTCATCGATTCTCTGATTTCATCTTCCCTCATCACATTGGATACTTCATTAATGCTTATTAAAGGCTCCACATCTTCTATATCCAATTCATTCAGCATACCTACATAATCCAAAACCATGCTGAATTTTTCTCTCACCTTTTCCTCATCCTCTTCCCTGAGTTTAAGCCTGGCAAGAGATGCCACATACTGCAATTCATTTTTTTCTATCATATCATTCCCGCCTTTCAATCCATTTCTTGAAGGTTTCTTCATCAATAACTGTTATTCCCAGTTCATTGGCTTTTTGAAGCTTTGATCCTGCTTCCTCGCCAGCCAAGACATAATCTGTCTTCTTGCTAACGCTTCCTGAAACCTTGCCTCCAAAGCTCTCAATTATCTCCTTTGCCTTATCTCTGGTAAAATCAGTCAAAGTGCCTGTCAGAACAAAGGTTTTACCCTTGAAATTCTCATTCTCAATAATCTCTTTTTTCTCAGCTTCCATATTTAGTCCCAGGCTCTTTAATTTTTCTATCAAAGCCAGGTTTTCTTCCACTCTGAAAAATGCCAATATGCTCTCTGCCATCTTATCCCCTATTTCTTCAACGGATATAAGCTCTTCATAAGTAGCTTCCTTTATCCTATCTATATTCCCGAAAGCTTCTGCCAAAAGCCTTGATGCCCGCTGTCCTATCATCCTTATACCTAGAGCAAATAAAAGCCTGTCAAGATTGTTCTTCTTGGATTTTTCTATGGCATTCAACATATTATCTACGGATTTTTCACCCATTCTTTCGACCTGTATCAATTCTTCCCTTTTATCTTTAAGAAGATACAAATCGCCGGCATCCTTTATAAAGCCTCTGTCCATAAGTATGGTTATTATCTGAGGACCCAAGCCTTCAATATTCATGGCATCCCTGGATACAAAGTGGAATAAAGCACGCCTCAGCTGAGCAGGGCAAGAAGCATTTGTACATCTTACTACTGCTTCCCCTTCTATTCTAGTAGCTTCTGAACCACATGCAGGACAGAATTTGGGCATTTCAAAGGGTCTCTCTGATCCATCTCTCTCGGATTTCACAACCTCTACAACCGCAGGTATCACATCTCCTGCTTTCTGGAGGATCACCATATCCCCTATCATAATATCTCTTTCTTTAATAAAATCCTCATTATGTAATGTAGCCCTTCCTACAGTAGACCCTGCTATCCTTACAGGCTCCAATATTGCTGTAGGGGTAATGGCTCCTGTTCTACCTACTTGGACTATTATATCTTTGAGTCTGGTCTTTTTCTTTTCCGGAGGAAATTTATATGCAGCAGCCCATCTGGGAGTCTTGGTGGTACTTCCCAGTATATCTCTGTACTCCAGATTGTTTACCTTTATTACAATGCCATCTATTTCATAGGAAAGACTTCCCCTTTTATCTGCCCATTGAATACACTGCTCATATATATCCTGCCAGCCTTTGCAGGTGATAAGATAGGGACTGGTTTTAAAGCCAATCTCCTTTAGGTATTCCAACGCTTCCACATGAGTTTTAAATTCCCTGCCTGATATGAACTCAAGGTTAAATATAAAAATATCCAAAGGTCTTTTAGCAGTTATTGAGGTATCAAGCTGTCTTAGAGAACCTGCTGCCGCATTTCTAGGGTTGGCAAAGAGAGGTTCCTCCATCTCTTCTCGTAAAGCATTAAGCTTTTCAAAGTTGTCTTTGGAAATGAATACTTCTCCCCTCACCTCCAGGTTTACAGGTTCTTTCAGCTTCAATGGTATAGACTTTATGGTCTTGAGGTTGGCTGTAATATCCTCACCTCTGATGCCATCACCTCTTGTAGCTCCTCTTACAAATACACCATTCTCATAATTTAAAACCACTGTGAGACCGTCTATCTTCATTTCCAGAACATATTCTACTTCCTCTAATCCAAGGCCTCTTTTTACTCTATTGTCAAAATCTCTTATATCACCTTCATCAAATACATTGCCGAGGCTGAGCTTTTGGGTGCTGTGAATAACCTCGTTAAAGCCCTTAAGAACCTCTCCCCCAACTTTTTGAGTTGGTGAATCAGGCCTTAGATATTCAGGGTTCTGTTTCTCCAGCTCCATAAGCTCTCTCATGAGAAGATCATATTCATAGTCGCTGATCTCCGGGCTGTCAAGAACATAATATCTATAATTATGATGGTTTATTATCTCGATGAGTTCGTCTATTCTTTTTTTGGAATTATTCATATGTTTCCTCCTTTCTTTTCAGTCGCTGGTCGCCGATCTCTAGTTGCAAGCCTAAGGTATTTCTTTTGGGTCAGTCACTGGTCTCCAGTCACTAGTCGCTAGTCTTTTGTCAGGGTATTCCTTTTGGGTTTTGACCCGTGATTCGTGATAAGTGATTCGTGATAAGTGAATATGAATAAGACTTCGAAGCGCCCGCTATTTTCACGAGTCACGAGTCCCGAGTCAAGACCTATTAGAATTCCCCTGAGCTCGCCGTTATACTTTCATCATCAATTCCTTTGGTATCTCTCGTAAAAATCTTGATTCCATTGTATAGGAAGTGTTACCATAAAGAGTTCTTTCAAATGCGGATGTTAGATAAAGTTTCTCCTTAGCTCTTGTGACTCCCACATACATGAGCCTTCTCTCCTCCTCCAACTGATGCTCCTCGAAGAAGGCTCTCTGAGTTGGAAAAAGCCCTTCTTCCAGGCCGCATATAAATACCACTGGAAACTCCAAACCTTTAGCACTGTGAAGTGTCATCATGGTGATACCTTCTCTTTCTTCATCCAATCCATCTATATCCGACATCAATGCCATATTCTCCAAAAAACCGGTGAGGGAGTTATCTTCATTTTTCTCTTCATACTCCAGGGCTGCAGAAATCAATTCCTTTATATTCTTCCCTCTTTCCTGATCTTCATCATCACCTTTTTCCAACTCCTCTAGATAACCACTTCTTATAATAACCTGGTTTATCACCTCGGAAGCGCTTTCCTTCTCTGCTAAATCCATAAGTTCAGCTATGAGTCTCACAAACTCCTTTATGCTGTTTTTGGCCTTCTTCCCAATACCTTCAATGCTATCTACGAAAAGAAGGGCTTCATAAATAGAGATCCCATTTTGCCTTGCATAGTTCTCCAAGTTATCTAGTGTTGCCTTACCTATACCTCTTTTTGGAACATTTATAATTCTCTTTATGCTTAAATCCCCCTCCGGATCCTGTATAACTCTTAGATAGGCTATAACATCCTTGACTTCCATCCTATCGTAAAAACGGTGACCTCCTACTATCTTATAAGGTATACCTCTAGCCATACACATTTCTTCAAGAACACGGGACTGAGCGTTGGTCCTGTAGAGTATGGCAAAATTATTTAGGCTTCTTTGCTCCTGAAAAGACAGTCTATCAACTTCACCGATGATAAAATCAGCCTCATCCCTTTCATCCATAGCTTTATAAGATACAATAGGTCTGCCTTCTCCATTATCAGTCCAGAGTCTTTTATTCTTTCTGCCAAAATTGTTGCTTATTACACTGTTAGCTGCATCAAGTATGGTTTGGGTGGAACGATAATTTTGCTCCAGCTTTATCACCTTTGCATCGGGAAAATCCTTTTCAAAGTTTAGTATATTTCCAATATCTGCACCTCTCCAGCTGTAAATGCTTTGATCATCGTCCCCTACAACGCATAGGTTTCTATGACTCTTAGCCAGCAAATTCATCAGCATATACTGACAATAGTTGGTGTCCTGATACTCATCTACCATTATATATTTAAACTTTTGCTGATAGCGCTGCAGCACATCAGGGTTATTTTGAAAAATCTCTACTGTTTTGAATAATATATCATCAAAATCCAGTGCATTATTTGCCATTAACTTTTTCTGATAAAGGGAGTAAATATCAGCTACCTTTTTTAATCTGAAATCCCTCCCATATCTATCCATAAACTTACTGGGAGTCATTAACTGATCCTTTGCTTTGGATATGGAAGATATCATTTCCTTTGGAGGAAAGTTCTTTTCATTATAATTAAGCTCCTTCAGACATTCCTTGATAAGTTTCACCTGGTCATCAGTATCAAATATAATGAAATTCTTCTTATATCCGGAAAGCTTCTCTATCTCCATTCGTAAAATCCTGGCACAGGCAGAGTGGAAAGTAGAAACCCACATGTCATAAGAGCCTTCCAACAGATTCTGCACCCTCTCTTTCATCTCTCTGGCAGCCTTATTTGTAAATGTTATGGCAAGAATATTAGAAGGATATACATTTTTCTCATTTATCAGATATGCAATCCTATGGGTAAGCACTCTTGTTTTGCCTGAGCCGGCTCCAGCCAATATGAGCAAAGGACCTTCCGTATGCTCCACCGCTTCTCTTTGCTGTTTATTCAAATTATCCAAAAGGTTATTCATCTTGACCTCCAAAACTGTACTCCTGCATATTTCATTCTTATATTTTATAACAACTGAAGTAATTGCACAAGCAATTACAACTCGTCCTTTTGCTATAACTTATTAATGTCCAACCCCTGTACTAAATGGAAAAAATGCCAACGCTATCGATGGCATAATGAAATACATTTAGCTAAAAATATGAATATAGTTTCAAACATTCTAGCACGGCTTTAGAGGGCTAACCTGGCATAATGTCTGGAGACTAACATTATAAATAAGCCCCAGGAGGTGAAATAATGAACAAAGATAAATTTACTAACGAAACAAACGCCATAGAACATAATATAATTGATGAAACATACAATGGGGCTGATTACCCCATTATCGAAAGAGAATACAACGCTTATTATTTCCCCGAAAACTATAACCCGGACAATATGGAAGAACAAAGCAAAGCTATAGAGGATTGCTTCAAAGAACACTGCAGGGTAAAGGTCTGGAAGGACATTAAAACAAAATAGGAGGGTTCTTTTCCCTCCTAAATCTTTTTCAATACTGCTATAACCAAAGATGAGAGTATAAGAATTGCTCCAACCAATCCACTAAAGAGAATGGTTTCATTGAGAATAAAATAGGACATAATCAGCGTAAATAAGGGTTCTCCTAGAAATAGTATCCCTGCGCTCTCAGGGCTTGCCACCTTTTGTGCTCTGGTCTGCAGCAAGGTGGTGACACCAGTACAGAGAACTCCAATAATAAGTATTGGAATCAACCCTTCCTTAATATACTGCATACTGAAGCCCTCAAATATGATTACAGCCAGTATACAGCATACAGATACCACTGCCAGTTGAATCAAAGTAAGCAATGTTTCTTCTATATCCTTTCCATACCTAGCCAAAGACAAAACATAGGCTGTATAGATTATAGATGAGGCTATTGCCAGCATATCTCCATAGTTGAAGCCTCCTCCATTGATTCCTGAAATCAAAACCATTCCCACCAGCGACATGGCAACACTCATGACTATCCACTTGGAAGGTGCAACTTTCCTCCTTATAGTTTCAAACAAGGGTATGAATAACACAGACAACGATACCAGAAATCCAGACTTGGAAGCACTGGTATACTTAAGACATATAACACCGAAGACATAAGCTCCAAACACCAGGAAACCTAAAGGCACTCCGATTTTTAAATCCTTCTTTTTTATCCTCACAACATTATAAGGCTGCAATGCAAAAATAAAAAGCGTTCCTGCTACAAATCTCCCCATTAAAAGGTGAAAGGATGGAATAGTCCCTATATACTTTTTAATGATTATTGTAGCAAGAGCCCATGTAAAGGACGCAAACAAAAGCTCTGCATAAGCTCTAAACCTTTTTAACTCTAAAGTGTTAGACTCTATTTCCGTCATATTTTTATCTCCTACTCTAATTATAATCCTCAATAATTATAGCACAATTATTCAAATTAACAATAACCATTAGCTTCAACTCTAATAATGCTGGAAACCTCCTTTACCACATCTAAAGATTTTACTGATGTTATAGCTTTTCTAAAACTGCTTTCTTCCACCTTAGAAGTGATCCAGACTATTTCTGCTCTATCTCCTTCTGTCTTCTTTTGAAGGACAGACTCTATACTTACCCCAAAATTTCCGAATACAGATGCTATTTGAGCTAATACTCCTGGCTTGTTAACTACACTAATCCTTGTATAATAGCTTACCCTTGATTCTTCCGCCACAATCTTGTCCTCAAAGCAGCTGCAGTTAGTCTTCATAGCATTCCCAAGAACCACTTCCTTTGCTATATCCATTATATCTGCAGCTACCGAATTCCCCGTTGCCATTTGACCGGCTCCGGGTCCATAAAACATCAGCTCTCCTACGGCCTCAGAATTCACAAATACAGCGTTGTTGACCCCGTTTACCAAAGCCAGTGGATGTTCCTTTGGAAGCATAACCGGACTTACACCAACCTCCAGCTTACCATCCACATCCTGAGCGATTCCAAGAAGCTTTATAGTCCATCCCAGTTCTTTTCCGTATTCAATATCCGTCTTGGTTATCTTTGATATACCTTCTCTTTTCACCTTATCAATATCTACTTTTGAATGAAACCCTATGGAAGAAAGAATAGCCATCTTATAAGCCGCATCAAACCCTTCCACATCTGCTGTAGGATCAGCTTCTGCATAGCCTTTGTCCTGGGCTTGTCCTAAAGCTTCTTTATAATCACTGCCTTCCTGGGCCATCTTTGTAAGAATATAGTTGGTTGTTCCGTTTACTATGCCCATAATCCTTTTAATCTTGTCTCCTGCCAAAGAAGTCTTAAAGGCTCTGATTATGGGAATACCCCCACAAACACTGGCTTCAAAACATAGACCGAGACCTTTACTGTCAGCCTTAGCCAATATTTCTCTACCTCTTTTGGCTATAAGCTCCTTATTGGCTGTTACCACATGTTTTCCATTATCCAAAGCCTTCATTATATATGAATAGGCTGGCTCCTGCCCGCCCATGAGCTCTACCACAATATCTATTGATGGATCTTCCAAAATATCATCAGCATTGATAGTAATCAAATCATCAGAAACCTCAATGTTCCTTTTCTTATTCCTATCTCTTACCAGTATTTTTTCAACAACAATATCTGCACCTACTTGATTTTTGATTAGCTCTCCATTATCCTTTAATATTTTATAAGTTCCTGTGCCAACCGTACCAAAACCCATTATAGCTATTTTTACTTCTTTACTCATATATATGCCTCCATATCTATTCGCCGTATATGTATATATACAGTGCTTTGTTCGTTTGTGGTATACATTTGTATCCATATAATAAACATTGTACCAGCCTTTAATGAGTTTGGCAATAGAAAAAGGTCACAAGTCTAGACAAACCTATAACCTCTATATATATTTATAACATCTCGAAGTATAGAAGCTGCCGCTGCTCTTGTCCCTGAAGCACCTCCTATTATAGTCAAGTCTCCAAGAGCATCAGATACATATCTGACCCCTTTATTTTTACCATCAACTCCATAGAGTGGGTGATCAGGAGAAATCTCTTCTAGTGAAACACACATCTCAAGTCCTTCTTCATTTTTAACTGCCTTTCCAATAAGCTTCAGCTTCTTACCATCTGTTGCTGCCTTCTTTATGTCTTCCTGGGTCATTGCCGTTATTCCTGATACCTTAATATCTTTCAAAGTTTTATCTTCTTCCATTAATACATTGACGAGTATAAGCATCTTCATAGCTGTATCCCATCCTTCCACATCCAGGGATGGGTCTGCCTCTGCTATGCCAATGTTTTGAGCTGTTCTTAATGCTTCCTCATAGCCTATACCCTTTGTCTCCATTTCCTGAATAATGAAATTGGTAGTACCGTTCAATACACCCTCTATTGAAAGTATTCTAGAACCTGCCAAATCCATAATTCCTGCATTGATGGAAGGCAATGCTCCTCCTGTGGTGCAGCCAATAGCTAATTGAGCACCATTAGCCTTTGCAATAGCTTTTAATTTTCTATAGGCTAGCATTATAGGGCCTTTATTGCCTGTAACCACATTAATACCATTATCCAAAGCCTTCGTAATATGAGTCATACCAGGCTCGCCGGTTTCCTTATCAGTGGGAGTAAGCTCTATAAGCATATCCACGTCTTTATTATCTATAATATCATCAATAGATAGCTTATGAGCTCCACCTTTGGGGTATTTTGTTATATCCTTTTCTGATGCCATAAAGTTCAGTATATCTTCCTTATCTATTCCTTGGGGGTTATATATGCCGCCTTTGCTTCCTATAACATACTTTAGTGATATATTAAGGCCTTGATTCATCAGTGGCCCCTCTTTTTCTTGCAACAGCTTTATGAAAGCTTTGCCTACTCCTCCACAGCCAATCAGAGCAATATTCATCTATACACCTCCCTTTTAAAATGAACCACCGGGGACGGTCCCCGGTGGCTCACTATGTATATGCTTCTACTTATTATAATCGTAGAATCCCTTGCCAGTCTTTCTTCCAAGAAGATTTCCTCTTACCATTTTTCTGAGGAGGGGATGTGGCCTGTATTTAGAATCGCCAAATTCAGTATATAATACTTCCATTATAGCAAGGCAAACATCATTTCCTATCAAATCTGCCAAAGCCAACGGTCCCATAGGATGGTTCGCACCAAGCTTCATTGCCTCATCTATATCTTCAGCCTTAGCCACACCTTCTGCCAGTATTCCTACTGCTTCATTTATCATGGGGATAAGTATTCTGTTAACCACAAAACCAGGAGCTTCTTCTACTTCTACAGGCTTTTTGCCCACCTTTTCAGATATCTCAAATATCTTATCTCTTGTTTCCTGAGATGTAGCTATTCCCTTTATAACTTCTACAAGCTTCATCAATGGAACCGGGTTGAAAAAGTGCATGCCTATTACCTTGTCAGGCCTGCTTGTTGCACTAGCTATCTCAGTTATAGATAATGATGAAGTATTTGTGGCTAAAATAGCTTCAGGTTTGCATATCTTATCCAACTCAGCGAAAAGTTCCTTTTTCAGATGGAGTTCTTCTACGGCAGCCTCTATCACCAGGTCTGCATCCTTAGCTGCTTCAAGTTCCTGTGCAGATTTAATGTTTCCTAATATACGGTTTTTCTCTTCTTCTGCCATCTTACCTTTTTGTACTAATTTATCCAAGGCTTTAACGATTTTATTCATGCCTTTTCCAGGAGTTCTTTCTCTCATAGTTACTTCGATGCCTGCCTGGGCAAAGGTCTGAACTATTCCTGTACCCATGGTGCCGGATCCCAATACAAATACTTTCATCTGACACACCTCCATTAATTTTTAAAATTAGGCTTTCTTTTTTCTATAAATGCTGTCATGCCTTCTTTTTGGTCAACACTTTCAAAGCATGCGGCAAATCTTTCGTTTTCTATAGCCACACCATTGTCAATATCTGTTTCAATGCCTCGATCAATGGCAGCCTTTGCATTTCTAACAGCCACTTGTCCTTTAGAGGCTATTGTCTTACCCATTTCTATGGCGGCCTGTAAAGAAGTGTTAGGCGGTACTACTTTATTTACAAGCCCAATCCTCTGGGCTTCCTGGGCCCCTATAGTTGCCCCTGTAAATATAAGTTCCTTGGCAATCTTTGTCCCAACTATTCTAGGCAATCGTTGTGTACCACCAAATCCCGGTGTTATCCCTAAGCCTACCTCCGGTTGACCAAATTTAGCCTGCTCTCCAGCAATAATTATATCACATGCCATAGCAAGCTCACAGCCCCCTCCCAGAGCATATCCGTTGACAGCTGCAATAACAGGTTTAGTCATTATCTCCAGCTTTCTGAAAACTCTGGAACCCATTTCTCCAAATTCTCTAGCCTCTTTTGGAGTCATATCTTTCATTTCTGCTATATCTGCACCTGCAACAAAAGCTTTGCCTTCTCCTGTAAGAACTATCACATATACATCTTCTTTCTTTTCCAATTCGTCAAGTGCAGCATCCAGTTCCTGCAACACTGATCTGTTGAGAGCGTTTAAGGCTTTTGGTCTGCTAATGGTTAAAATGCCTACATTACCATCCTGAGTCAATGTCAGATGCTTATACTCCATAGAGGACCCTCCTTTATTTTTGTTCTTTGAGCTTTTTCACCTCTTCAATGAGCATAGGAACTACTTTATACAGATCTCCCACAATTCCGTAGTCTGCAACTGAGAAAATGGGTGCATCAGGATTCTTATTGATAGCTATTATGCAATCGCTGTTTTGCATTCCTGCCAAGTGCTGTATTGCTCCCGAAATACCGCAGGCTATATATACCTTAGGTCTTACAGTCTTACCAGTCTGACCTACCTGATGGTCATGGGAAATCCATCCTGAATCAACAGCAGCACGAGATGAACCGACAACTCCGCCTAATGCGTCTGCCAATTCCTTCATGAGCTTGAAGCCTTCTGGTCCTCCCAATCCCCTTCCTCCAGAAACTATATATTGAGCCTCTACAAGATTTACAATCTGTTTTGCAGATTTCACTATTTCTTCTACTTTAACCTTTATATCCTCGTCATGAAGCTTCACATCGACTTTTTCCACGATGCCTTTTCTGTTTTCATCCTTTTCCATCTTCTTCATAACTCCGGGTCTTACGGTAGCCATTTGTGGCCTATGCTTTGGAGTAACAATGGTTGCCATAATATTTCCTCCAAAGGCAGGTCGGGTCTGAAGGAGAATCTTCTGCTCTTCATCAATATCAAGCTTCGTGCAGTCAGCAGTCAAACCTGTATTAAGCCTTGCCGCAATCCTGGGAGCCAAATCTCTTCCTATATTAGTAGCTCCTACTATTACTATTTCTGGTTTTTTCTCATTGATAAGATCAGTTATAACTTTAGTATAACCGTCAGTGGTATAATTTTGCAATAGTTTGTGGTCAGCATATATTACTTTATCTGCTCCATAATGGATAAGTTCTTCACAAATGCCATCAACTTCACTGCCTAAAAGCAAAGCAGATAACTCTACTCCAAGTTTGTCAGCAAGCTTTCTTCCTTCTCCTAACAACTCAAGAGATGTAAACATTAGTTTACCCTGTCTTTGCTCTGCAAATACCCAGACACCTTTATAAGCAGATAAATCCTTTACTTCCTCTTTCTCTTCCCTCTCAACCAATATAGCTTCGAATCTGCAGGAGGCTTCGCAAGCTCCGCAGTTGGTACATTTATCATAATTTATAACGGCTTTGCCGTCTTCCATCTTTATAGCATCAAAGGGGCAAGCTTTTAAGCATAATCTGCAGCCTCTGCATTTTTCTATTAATATTGTAACGCTCATCCTATTCGCCTCCTCTATATTAAATGCTTTTCACCGAGTTTGAAAAGCAGTTCTTGAACCGTATCTCGTCCATTTCCTTCCAGAATCATCCCCTGTCCCTTTGGACTTGGTGTAAAGGTTTGTCTTACATTGGTAGGAGAGCTGTTAAGCCCAGTTTCATTAAGATTTATCTCAATATCCTTTGCACTCCAGACTTCAACTTGTTTTTCCCTATAGGCTTCAAATATGCCTCTAACACTTGGATATCTAGGTTCATTTAATTCTTTAATGGCTGTCAACAGGCATGGCATCTTGGTAGTGAGAACTTCATAACCATCCTCCAAAGCTCTGTGAGCTTTTACCTCTCTGCCATTTACCTCTAAATGAGTAACATATGTGATTTGAGGAATTCCCAAATCCTCGGCCAACTGAGGTCCAACCTGAGCTGTATCTCCGTCTATAGCCTGTCTTCCGCAGAAAATAAGATCGTAGTCTCCAATTTTCTTTACTGCTGCAGTGAGTGTCTTGGCAGTAGCCCAAGTATCCGATCCTGCAAAGGCTCTGTCAGATAACAATATGGCTCTGTCTGCACCCATGGCAAGAGCTTCTCTCAAAGCCACATCAGCTTGAGGTGGCCCCATGGTCAATACTGTTACATGGACATCCTCATATTTATCCTTTAGTTTTAATACTTCTTCCAAAGCGTTTTTATCGTCATGGTTTATAATGCTGGGAACGCCTTCTCTAATAAGGGTGCCGGTTTTTGGGTCTATTCTAACCTCATTGGTGTCCGGAACTTGTTTTATACAAACAATTATCTTCATTTCATCGCACCTCCATCTACTTAAGCAAATTTGCAGATATTACCATCTTCTGCACCTGTGAAGTACCTTCATATATTTCAGTTATCTTTGCATCTCTCATCATTCTTTCAATTGGATAATCCTTAATGTATCCATATCCACCATGAATCTGGACTGCATTGGTGGTTACCTCCATAGCTGTTTCTGCAGCAAAGAGTTTTGCCATAGCTGCATCAGCAGAGTATGGTTTTTTCTCATCCTTCTTCATAGCTGCTCTATATACTAAGAGTCTTGCAGCCTCTACCTTGGTAGCCATATCTGCATACATCCACTGGAGACCCTGGAAAGCTGCCAAAGGCTTACCGAATTGTTTTCTTTCTTTCATATATTTAGTACATTCATCCAATGCACCTTGAGCTATACCTAATGCCTGAGCTGCAATACCTATTCTGCCTCCATCCAATGTCTGCATGGCAATTCCAAAGCCCTTGCCTTCCTGGCCCAATAAATTTTCCTTTGGTACCAGGCAGTCTTCAAAAATAAGCTCTGAAGTGCTGGAGCCTCTTATACCCATTTTATTTTCAACTTTTCCAATGGAAAAACCGGGATAATCCTTTTCTACTATAAAAGCACTAATACCTCTGGTTCCCTTTAACTTATCTGTCATTGCAAAAATAATATATATATCAGCCTCTCCACCATTTGTGATGAAAACCTTGCTTCCGTTTAATACATAATGGTCTCCCTTTAATACAGCCATTGTCTGTTGACCAGCTGCATCAGTACCTGCATTGGGCTCGGTAAGTCCGAAGGCGCCTAGATATTTTCCTTCCGCAAGAGGTTTTAGGTATTTTTCCTTCTGTTCTTCTGTTCCATATTGATATATGGGATGTGCACCTAAAGATGTGTGAGCCGAAAGTATAACTCCTGTTGTTGCGCAAACTCTGGACAATTCTTCTACGGCGATTATATAGGATAAGGTATCGCCACCAGCTCCTCCAAGTTCTTTTGGAAATGGTATTCCCATCATTGAATATCTGGCCATTTTCTCCACTGTTTCTCTGGGAAATCTTGCCTCTTCATCAACATCTGCAGCTATAGGCTTAACCTCGTTTTCTGCAAATTCCCTCATGAGCTTTCTGACCATTTCCTGCTCTTTAGTCAGATTAAAATTCATATTTATACCCTCCTAACAATTTGAGTATTGTGTATCATAAAGAAAAAATAGAGTATTTATTGTTAAATTTTTAGCAATTTTTATGCCAAACTATAGGTTTTTTTGCAATATAGATTTTTATTGCTCTCCCATGGCTTTAAATCTACAGTCTCCGTATTACAAAATATGAATCTTATCAATATGTGTTTACCATTGAATTGCAATAATTGGGAATATATTAAGAAAATGAAAAATCAAAAAGAACTAACGCCGAATTTATGGCATCAGTTCTTTTCCTATATTGACTATTTGTTAAGTTTTTTACAATATTATTTGTATCAAACAGGTGGGTTAAATTTCATTTTTTCTTAAAATAATATTATGTCAATTCATTTTAATTACCTTTTGCAATGAATATATATAAGCCTATTAACACAACAAGCTGACCACATAATTGTAGAAGCCCTGGTATTTCTCCCAAAAGTAAAAACGCCAAAAATGTGGCACCCACCGGTTCAAACAAACTGCATATGGATACCGCATAAGCCGGTAGATACTTTAATGCCCAATTGAATACTGTATGTCCCAATATGGTGCAAAAGAAAGCCAAAGCTAAAAATATTGCATAGTTTTTTGGAGAGTAAGGATATAAGGGTATTCCCATAAGCATACATCCTGCAATCAGAAACACAGTACAGCTTCCGTAAACGATAAATGTATAAGGTAAAAGATTTATCCTCTTTCTTAATTCTCTTCCTATGAGCAAGTAACCTGCCACAAAAAAAGCTCCCGCTAGTGCCAGAAAGTCTCCTGCCAAGGCAGTACCTCCTATTCTGAAATCCAGTATGCCTACTAAAACACTTCCAGCTATTGCAATAATAACACCAATCAAAGCAGCTTTATTGATAGTCTCTTTGAAAAATACAAAGGAGCCGGCTACAACAAATATGGGAGACATCTGCACCAAAACTGTAGAAGCAGCAACAGTTGTCAGCTTAAGGGACGTTATCCAGGTGGCAAAATGCAATGCAAGGAAAAGTCCACTTACAATGGCATACAGGCCGTCTCGTTTTGTAATTTGAGCCAGTTCCTCCTTATGCTTTACCAGTGCCACAGGAGTCATAAGGAGCAGGGTAAACAGCATCCTGTAGGCTGATATTATCATAGCTGGTGCATCGGAAAACCTCACGAATATAGACGATGTAGAAACGGAAAGCACCGATAGAATCAGTGCAAAATATGGATTTATGGGGCTTTTAGGCTGTTGGCTCATGTTTATTCTCCATTCTTTTCTAGTAGCTTTAGAATTATTATATCATTAATCAGTCACTAGTCGCTAGTCGCTGGTCTCTGGTTGCTAGAATTAGGGTATTACTCTGGGGTCTTTTTGGAGAACACGGATTTACACGGCACAAACCACGGATTATCATGGAGGGTTTTTTTCTTCAGAACACTAAAAGACACTAATATGTAGGCTGCGAGCCTATGGTATTCCTATTCCGTCCTGTCACGTGCCACGGGCTACGAGTAATCAGGGTATTCCTATAGGGTACTTAATAGAACTGCTTCGATAGTATAGCGAATTATAATAAGCATATGTGCAGTTCACATGAGTATTGATTTTGATAACTCTAAAGCTCATATCATAAGAAAAATCTAACGCCTCCCAAAGGGCCTCCATGCCCTGGAAGGCTTGGGCACCATCCATGCTACCCATACGATGTGCGCCAAGCATGGGCGTAAGCTAGTCGGTGAAAGTCCGATACGAGGGTTGATAGCACCAACCGTTAGCCTAAGATAAGGGTATCCACAAGTAAGCCCAATCAGACCACTACTTGGAAATATCATGCTTACAGAACTAGACAAGGAACTGGAGAGAAGGGGACATAAATTCTGCCGATATGCGGATGACTGTAATATATATGTAAAGAGCAGAAAAGCGGGAGAAAGAGTTATGAAAAGCATATCAAAGTACTTGGAGGATAAACTCAAGCTCAAAGTAAACAAAGAGAAAAATGCAGTAGACAGACCATGGAGATGAAAATTTCTAGGATTCACATTCTACCAACTGAATGAAAAAACAGGAATAAAAGTATATGAAAAATCTGTTGCTAAGTTCAAAGCTAAAATAAAGGAAATTACTAAAAGAAATAATGGATGGAGTATGGAATATAGGCTATTGAAACTTCGTCAACTCATAATAGATTGGACAAACTATTTTAGAATAGCAAACATGGTTAGATTAGTGAAATCACTGGACGAGTGGATAAGGCGAAGAATAAGGATGTGCTTTTGGAAACAGTGGAAGAAGATAAAGACCAAGTATTATAATCTTAAAAATTTGGAGCTTCGAAAGAGAAAGCATGGCAATACGCTAATACTAGGAAAAGCTATTGGAGGATTTTCAATAGTCCAATTCTAAGTACAGCTCTAATGAATGCATATCTTGAAAAGATAGGATATACAAGTATCTATAAAAGGTATAAGCTAGTACATTAAATCTTATTAAACCGCCGTATACCGAACGGTACGTACGGTGGTGGTGTGCTGCGAAAACTGCATTGAAGATGGAGAAAGACCCTACGATAGAGAACGGTCAGGCGTACCTATCAAACAACCTTCTGCTTTTGCAGACAAAAGCTGTGGTAGTAAGCGATGGAGGAAAAGTCAATACGAAATAAGCATGTGTGTTCTATGAAGATGAGCAAAAGCAAACCGTTGTTGAGGTGTCGATAGCGTAAAACGATGTCAAAACCTACTTTCCACCACTGGATAGGGATGAGAGTAGAGGTATATCCTGAAACTGTCTGCTTGGCATCCGGCATTAAGACGGCATGAGCATAGAACAGGCTTTAATTTTGAATTTCATTGCATCGGTGAGCAAAAAAGCTGAACAGACGCTGAAAAACAAGCTTAGAGTTGAGGAAATACACAAGAAAGCAGAAAGTAGGTTAGAGATAATAGCAGAAGAATTGAATCCAATCCTGAGAAGATGGATTAATTACTTTGGAAAATATAATCGTTCAGCAATGAAGCGCACGTTAACACGTTAAATTTTGTACAGCAATGGCTTGTAAAATGTGTAGTGTGCAGATGCAAACACTTTCGTGGACATCGGCGCAGGTGTGAAGAATAGCTACAACAAGTAAGAAATAGAGAAACTAAAATGTTTGCACACTGGGCTCTCTAATGAAATTATGAGATGCGTAAATAATAAGAAGTATGAATCGAGAGGTTCACGTACGGTTCTGTGAAAGCCTTGGGTTGAAACTCCTCTTGGCTACTCGACTGAGAGGTCGGTAGATGAAATAATCATCTACCACCTACTCGATTGCTCCTGCTATGGGCAATAGCTTTAACCTTTCTATTGAAACATATCGATAAAATCAAGTAGAACTTTAGACTTAAAGCAGTTATTCTTTACAACTATATTGAAGTTCCTTATCATCAAAGGATGGTCGAATTTAAGATATAATAGGTTACCATCATCATGAATCTGCTTAATCAATCTATCGGTAGTTAATGTGGCAGCAAAGCTGAATCTGGAAATGTAATGGGAAGTAGTCAGTTGGTCTAACATCATTTTAATAGGCGGCATTATGCCTTCCAATTGAAACAGCATCATAGTTCGATAATGTAGATTATTCCCAGGCCGTAATATTACAAAGGGTATTTTACTTAAATCATTTAGGGATGGAATAGCTTTTAAATCCTCATATTTAGTAGAGATTATCTCTTCTCTAGTCAAAGCATATTTTCTGAGACTGTCATTTTTAATAAAGTCCTTTGGTATTGAAATAAAGACATAGTCAGTAATTCCCTTATGGAGGGCATATTTTTCAAGATTGAATTGCTCTAGGCTGAAAATAAGGTTAATCTCATTGTTTTCAAGGAGTTCTGGCAACTGGGCAGCACTGCGCTCAATAATGGTTATCCTAGCCTTTGGATGGCTTTCGGCGAATTTTGAGATATATTTAGGTAGAATAAAGGCTGTGAAATATTGAGTAGCTCCTATGATGATATTGCCCACCTTCCAATTGTCTAACTCTTCCAAGGCTGCCCTGGTATTGGCCTCTAGCAGGATAAGATCTTCAATAAATGAAAATAGGATTTCACCAGCCGGTGTTAAAGCGATAGGTTTAGCATCCCGATCGAAAATGGGATGACCGATTTTATCTTCTAGTTTTTTAATGGCGATACTCAAGGCAGGTTGAGTTATATTTAGATGTTTTGAAGCTTCCGTAAAGGATCTCAGGGTTTTAACGGCATAGACATATTCATAAACAGGCTCCATATCTGACCACCCATATCTTTAAATCTATAAAAATAATATATAGAAAAATAAATTTTATATATTATACATTTATAGTATACCGTTTTATAATGAAATTGTAAAATAAAAATTTTTAAAAAATTCAGAGCGAAGGAGTAGTTGCTATGACTAGAATCATTGATACAGAAGAATTAATACAAGTAATTGCTAAACTTTCTATGGATGCTTGTTATCACCTAAATGAAAACGTTATCCAAGCCTTAAAGGATGCCTATGAAAGTGAAGAGTCTCCATACGGAAAAGATACGCTAAAACTATTGCTAGATAATGCAGAGCTTGCATCAAAGGAAGAAATGCCTGTTTGCCACGACACAGGGATGGCTGTGGTTATGATGGAGATTGGTGAGCAGGTATCTTGGAAGGGAAGACCATTGGTAGAAGCAGTAAATGAAGGAGTAAGAAAAGGATACATTGAAGGCTACTTGAGAAAATCTGTTTTAGCTGATCCTATAGAAAGAGTTAATACTAACGACAACACACCCTGTGTACTCCATACGGAAATCGTTCCAGGAGATAAGGTAAAGATTACTGTTATGCCTAAAGGGGGCGGTAGTGAAAACATGGGAACCTTTACAAACTTAGTTCCAGCTGATGGTATCGAAGGGGTAAAAAAATACATCATTGATTCTGTATTAAAGGCAGGGGGGAAGGCGTGTCCACCTGTAGTAGTAGGTGTAGGTATAGGTGGAACCATGGATATGACCACCTTACTAGCTAAAAAAGCCTTACTGAGACCCATAGGAAGCCGTAATCCAAACCCACTCTATGCAAAATTAGAAGAAGAGCTATTAGAGGAAATCAACAAATCCGGCATTGGGCCATTAGGTATGGGTGGAAGAATGACTGCCTTTGATGTGCATATTGAATCTTATCCTTGCCATATTACATCCTTGCCAGTGGCTGTAAACTTACAGTGCCATTCAGTTCGTCAAGCATCAGCGGAATTATAAACATCAAATTACTTCAGAACTTTATAATAATGGGGGTCAAAAATATGGAGAACAAAGTTATAAAACTGACTACACCACTAACAAGGGAGGACATTATAAAACTAAATATTGGCGACGTAGTTGAACTGACCGGTTACATTTACACAGCTAGGGATGCAGCCCATAGAAGGTTGAAGGAAAATTATGAGAACAATAGGCCTCAACCAATTGACCTTGAAAATCAAATAATATTTTATGTAGGGCCAACACCTGCAAAGCCAGGGAAAGTCATAGGTTCAGCAGCACCTACCACAAGCGCCAGAATGGATAAATACGTTGAATTGACAGCAAAATTAGGAATTCTGGGCATGATAGGAAAAGGAGAGCGTGCTGATTATGTGACAGATCTTTGTAAGGAATATGGGATGGTATACTTCCTAAGTATCGGCGGAGCATCAGCAATGATAGCAAATCAAATTAAGAAATGTGATGTTGTAGCCTATGAGGATTTAGGTACAGAATCTATCAAAAGATTATATGTGGAAAATATGAGACTAATCGTAGGAATAGACAGCAAGGGTAGGGTATTCCAAGAAGAGCAAGTTAAAAAATATAGGATTGAGTAGGCAATTTATTCTAATAACTTTAAGGGAAAGGTGGTCTGATGGGGATGAATAAATCCAAAAAGAAAATAGGTTTATTTACTAAGATAATGATTGGTTTTTCTTTAGGTATTATTGCTGGTCTAATATTAAAAGAAAAGGCTTCCATGTTTGCATTCTTAGGAACTATCTTAACAAATATGCTAAAAATGGTGGTAGCACCTTTAGTATTTTGTGTAATCGTAGTTGCTATAGCTAATATGGGAGATGGTAAAAAGCTTGGAAGAATCAGTGTAAAGACAGTGTCAATCTTCCTAGTAACTACTTTGCTTGCCATTCTAGTAGGTCTTGTTATAGCTAATTTAATGAATATCGGTTCAGGGGTAACTATTGAACTGCCCTCTGAAACAACTACAGCAAGTGCAGATGCTTCAATAACAGATACGATAGTAAATATCGTACCAGACAATATCTTCAAGGCATTATCTAATAGTGAATTATTACAGATTATATTCTTTGCTTTATTACTAGGCTTTGCCATTATAAAAATGGGTGACAAGGGTCAAAAATTATTTGACTTTTTCAAACTAGGCCAAGAGGTCATAACGGAACTTACTTCAATAGTTCTTGAATTTACACCTATTGGTGTCTTTGGATTGATGGCAAATGTTGTTGGTAATATTGGTTTAGAGATTTTAATTCCTTATGCAAAGGCAATAATTGCCCTATATATTGCATGCATCCTCTATCTAGTCCTTGTTCAAGCAGGGGTAGTGACAGGTGTATTTGGCGGCATATCACCAATTAAATTCCTAAAAGAGATGAAGGAACCTATGGCATTCGTATTTGCTACATGCTCTAGTGTGGCTAATATACCGGTGAATTTAAGGGCTGCCAAGAGATTGGGTATTGACGATGATACTGCCAATTTCGTTATTCCACTGGGAGCAGTTGTCAATATGAATGGAACTGCTATCTATCAAGCAGTTGCAGTAATCTTTACGGCACAAATCTTTGGAATTGACCTTACCTTTACAGACCAAGTGATGGTTATGATAACTGCTACTCTAGCAGCTATAGGTACAGCTGGAATTCCCGGTTCTGGTTTGGTTATGCTGACAATTGTTCTAAGCGCTGCCAAACTGCCCATGGAAGGTTTAGCCTTACTAGCAGGTATAGACCGAATTTTAAACATGGGAAGAGTTGTACCTAATATTGTAGGTGACGTTGCTACAGCCGTTATTGTTGCTAAGTCTGAAAAAACCCTTAAAACCGATAGGACCGAGACAGTTTAAAATAAAGCCCATATGGGCTCCCGTGGAAATAAGCGGAAATAATGGGAATTGTAAAAGAGGATGGAATACCCTATCAACTTGCACCAGAAAAAACTGAAACTTACCTAGGTTTCAGTTTTTTCTGGTGCGCCCAGCATGGGTGCAAGCTTATCGGTGAAAGTCCGATACAGGGGTTGATAGCGCCAACCGTAAGCCTAAGATAAGGGTGTCCACAAGTAAGCCCAATCAGACCACTACTTGGAAATATCATGCTCAATGAACTAGACAAGGAGCTTGAGAGAAGGGGACATAAGTTCTGTCGATATGCGGATGACTGTAATATATACGTCAGAAGCAGAAAAGCTGGAGAAAGAGTTATGAAAAGCATAACAAAGTACTTGGAGGATAAACTCAAGTTCAAGGTAAATAAAGAAAAAAGTGCAGTAGACAGACCATGGAGAAGA